>JALVWI010000203.1 GCA_027038335.1 Campylobacterales bacterium
TACTTCCTATCATCATAAACGGCTTATTTGTAAACGGCATCTCATACCTCTTTTGGATAAAAGCCCTTAAATATGCTCCCGCATCTTTTGTAGCTCCTTTTGTATTTTTGACCCCTATTGTTTCAAGCTTATACCTTATGCTTTTCTTTGGTGAAACCTTTTTAAGTATCTATCTTGTAGGTATGATTTTAGTGATAACCGGTGGAGTTATCGGTACGGTTTAAATTGTATCTGCTAACATATTCATAATCAACCGAATAATGATCTCTTTTTGCTCCGGCAAAGAGGTAGCCACAAGCAAAGTAAGTGCAGCCAATGCATTATCATTGATCCTCGCTTCACCGTTTGGTTTGTGGAGGATGCCGTTTTTGAGCAGAAACAGCACGAAAAGATATGCCCCGATCCTCTTGTTGCCATCATTAAACGGATGTCCTTTGACAATGTAGTAGAGCAGATTTGCCGCTTTTTGCTCAACTGACGGTAGCAAGTCTTCACCGCCAAAAGACTGATAAATATTTAAAAGATTGCCTTTGAACTCTCCCGCTTTTTCATTACCAAAAAGTTCCGTTGCCTCTGCTTTTGCCATCAGCTCTTTTTTGAGTGCCGCTATCGCTTCTTTGGCTTCATCATAGTCTAGAATAAAACGGTTTTCTTTTGTTACTATCACCTCTTGCAAAGTTTGTTCATCATAACCTTGCAGCAAAGCCCAGCTTTTAGCATAATTTCCGATAATCTCTATAAACCCTTTGGCTTCATTCTCTGCAAGGGTGCGACTCTCTACTGCTTGTTTGATAGTTTTGATAGTCCTCTCAAGCTCGGCGAGTTTTTCTTTTTTGAGTCGCTCCCGATCGAGGGAATAGCCTTGTAGAAGGTAATCTTTGAGGATTTTTGTCGCCCAGCGGCGAAATTGAGTAGCTCTTTTGCTATTTACACGATATCCAAGAGAGATAATCATATCTAGATTGTAATACTCAACCTGATATGTTTTACCATCTGTAGCAGTTGTTGCATTTTTTGCAACAACTGAATCTTGCTCAAGTTCTTTCTCTTTAAAAATGTTATGAATATGGCGTGAGATAACTGATTTATCACGCTCAAAAAGTTCACAAAGTTGTTTTTGGTTTAGCCATATAGTATCTTTGCTTACCGTAGTTTCAAGCTTGACTCTCCCATCTTCATAAATAACAATTTCACTCATATTACATATCCTAAAGTAAAAATTTTTATAATTTTAAATCAATTATATCTAAACAACACTAAAAACCTAAAATAAGTAAAAAGCAATTTCATCCTATATTCCAAATCACTTTTTAGATATAATAGACCCATGATAAAACTTTTAAAAAATACTCTTTTTGAAAATGCACAAGGGTTAAATGCACACTTTGAAAAACATTATCATGACACTTATACCATAGGTATAACTTATGAAGGATTGCTAAAACTTAACAAAGCAAACAGTAGTGCAGAATATCTAAAACACTCTTGTCGGGTAAACAATCCCGGGGAAATTCACTATGGAGTATCCAAAGAGTGGTCGCATATAAACTTTTATCCTAGGGTTGAATTGCTCTCAAAGATATATGAAGAGATGTTTTTTGAACAAAAGATACCGCTTTTTAAGAAGCACATTATAAACGACTATAGGCTTTTTATAAAACTTCATAATTTTTTCTTATCTATTTATAAAAATAAAGATGAATTACAAAGTGAGAGCCTACTCATCGAAGCTTTATCATACCTCATACTCAACTATACATCTTGCACTAAAAGCAAGATAGAGTTTGGTAGTGATAAGAAGATGATAAAAAACAGCATCGAGTATATAAAAAGCAATATTGATAAAAATATCACTTTAGATGAATTATCCGCTATCTCAAATTTGAGCAAATATCACTTTTTGAGGATTTTTAAAAGAGAGCTTGGTATAACACCTCATCACTTTATCATCAACGAAAAGATAAATTATGCAAACTCTTTGATACAAAAAGGTATCTCTTTAAGCGAAGCTAGTTTTAGTGCGGGTTTTAGCGACCAATCTCATTTTACTAGAAATTTTAAAAAATTTTATGGACAAACTCTTAAAAAAGGCAATTTTATCCTATATTAAACTTGCAAAATATAGTAATATTGCAAAAACACAAGGTATA
>JALVWI010000204.1 GCA_027038335.1 Campylobacterales bacterium
GGAGCAAATGCGACAGAGTGAACTATAAAATCAATTTTTCCAAAATCTTTCTCTATTGACTTAGTTAGTGCCTGCAACTCTTCGTCACTATTGACATCAAGTTTATATACCTTATCGCTACCAAACTCTTCAGCAATCGGTCTTACTCTTTTTTCAAGCTGTTCGTTTAGATATGTAAAAGCAAGCTCTGCCCCTTCTCTATGCGCAGCTTTAGCTATACCGTAAGCTATTGATTTATTGTTTGCTATACCTACTATTAGTCCTTTTTTACCCTTCATAAACATATTTATCCTTTTTATTGATTTTGACCATTTTTTATGATTTCACAAAAGCTTTCAACTTTCCAGCTTGCACTTCCTATAAGTACGCCGTCACACTCTTTTATGGAAGCTATCTCTTTGATATTTGAGCTTTTTACACTTCCTCCATAAAGTAGAGGGGATTTTACTTGAACTCTTAAAGCCGAAAGTACTTCATCGATATCCTCTTTTTTTGCACTTACCCCCGTACCTATCGCCCATATAGGCTCATAAGCAACTATAAGTTTTTCATATCCTAGATCAATCCCCTCAAACTCGCTCCACAGATACTCCATAGTTTCATTCTCATCTCTTATCTCTTTAGTTTCACCTATACAGTATATGATCCTAAAACCCTGCTCTTTAAAAAAGTCGAATTTTTGTGCTATAAGTTCTTGAGACTCTTTTAATATCTCTCTTCTTTCGCTATGACCTATAAGTATGGTTTTTATATCAAATTCATCTAATTGCTCCAAGCCTATCTCGCCGGTATATGAGCCGTTTTTAACAGGATAGGCATTTTGAGCACCGATGGTGATATTTGAAGAAATATCCCCAAAGATATCAAGAGAAGTTGCCGTAGGAAAAACATATATCTCATCTTTGATACTATTTTTACTTATAAACTTATCAAGAGTTTTTATATACTCTTTTGTATAAGCTCTGGTATTATTTGTTTTAAAGTTGCTCGCATAAATCATTTTGTATCCAATACTTCAACACCGGGAAGTGTTTTTCCCTCAAGTAGTTGCAAAGATGCACCGCCTCCTGTAGAAACGAAAGTCATTTCATCTATATCTCCGGCTCTTTTAGTTACATCAGCCGTATCACCTCCGCCTACTACGGTAGTAGCATTTGACTCAGCTATATGATGACTCATCATGATACTTCCTTTTGCAAATTTATCCATCTCATATACTCCCATCGGACCATTCCATATAATAAGTTGAGTATCATTGATAACTTCTCTAAAGAGCCTAGAGCTTGCAGGTCCCACATCAAGTCCCATCCAATCCTCCGGTATCTCTTGAGCAGGAAGGTATTTTATAGGTGCATACTCATCTATCTTTGGAGCTACTACAAGATCAACCGGTAAATAAAATTTTACTCCCTGTTTTATAGCTTTATCCATTGTTTCTCTTGCGATATCAAGAAGATCATCTTCTACGAGTGATTTGCCCACTTTAAATCCTTGTGCTTTTAAAAATGTAAAAGCCATTGCTCCACCGATGATGATCTTATCAACCTTCCCTATAAGATTATCTATCGCTTCAAGCTTACCGGAAACTTTACTTCCACCGATAACTGCCAAAAACGGTCTATCAGGTTTTTCTAAAGTTTTACTAAAAAAATTAACCTCTTTTTTTAGTAAAAAACCGGCTACTCTATATTGTGGAGGAAATTGTAAAGCCATAGCATAAATAGAAGCATGCTTCCTATGGCAAGCTCCAAAAGCATCATTGACATAAATATCAGCAAAAGATGCCAACTCTTTGGCAAACTCTTCATCATTGGTCGTTTCGCCCGGATGAAATCTCAAATTTGCCAAAAGAAGTATATCCCCCTCTTTTAAACTTGCCGCTTTTGCTTTGGCATCTTCTCCTACCACATCTTTTGCTTTTAATATCTCTTTTTTCAAAAGTGTATGAAGCCTTTTAGCTACTGGATTTAAAGAGTATCTCTCTTCATAAACTCCCGGAGTAGGTCTTTCAAAATGACTAGCTAAAATGATTTTACAATCATGATCTATACAATACATTATGGTCGGTAATGCCGCTCTTATACGCCTATCATCCGTGATATTGCCATCCTCATCTTTAGGTACATTAAAATCACATCTTATAA
>JALVWI010000205.1 GCA_027038335.1 Campylobacterales bacterium
ACATCTTCCATCACTTTTGTAATATCTCCGTCAAGTATGGCATCTACATTTGAGTAAGCTTTGTTACTTCTGTTGTCTTTTACCTGTCTATATGGAGCTAAAACATAACTTCTTATCTGATGACCCCATCCTATCTCACTTTTTGCAACTCCATTTTTTTCAGCTTCTTGTTTCATAAGCTCTAACTCATAAAGTCTAGATTTTAGCATTTTTTCTGCTGTTGCTCTGTTTTTATGTTGACTTCTATCATTTTGACATTGCACTACTATGCCGGTGGGGATATGAGTTATTCTTATGGCTGAGTCAGTTTTATTGACATGCTGACCCCCTGCTCCACTAGCTCTATAAGTATCAACTCTTATATCTTTATCCTCTATCACTATCTCTATATCATCATCGACTTCCGGACTTACCATAACTGAACAAAAAGAGGTATGTCTTTTTGCATTACTATCAAACGGGCTTATACGAACAAGTCTATGGATGCCGTTTTCGACTTTTAGATACCCATAAGTATTTTCACCTTTGATAATAAAACTTACATCTTTTATACCGGCTTCATCAGCCTCTTGATAGTCAAGCACCTCTACTTTATAACCTTCTCTTTCAGCCCATCTTAGGTACATTCTATATATCATATTAGCCCAGTCTTGGCTCTCGGTACCTCCGGCTCCCGGATGAATGGACACGATAGCATTTTTCTCATCATCTTTACCGCTTAACATCATGGTTACTTCAAGTTTTGTTATAAGCTCTTCAAGTTTTGGAGCATCTTCATATAACATCTCTTTGGTTTCATCATCTTGCTCTTCATTTGCCATCTCTAGCAAATCTTTTGCATCTTCAAGAGCATTTTTTGCATTTGTAAATTTTTCTAAGATTGATTTTTTTGTATTTTTCTCTTTTTGAAGAGTACCTGCTTTTTTAGCATCACTCCAAAAATCACTATCGCTTTCAAGCTTTTGGATCTCTTCAATTCTCATTTGAAGCCTTTCAGGCTCGATTATCTTTTGGATATTTTCTATCTTAGTTTGCATTTTTTTGAGAAGTTCATTATATTCATAACTATCCAAAGAAACTCCTGTATATTTTTTTGTTATAATAGAGCTATTATTTTACAAAAAATAGACTTAAGGAAATGTATATATATGCAAATATTTACAAAAACTGACAATCTGATCAAATACCTTGATGACTTTAGTAACAAAACAAAAGGCTTTGTTCCTACCATGGGAGCTTTGCATGGCGGTCATCTATCCTTGATACAAAAATGTGTAAAAGAGAATGATATATCCATAGTCTCTATATTTGTCAATCCTACTCAATTTTTAGAAGGAGAGGATTTTGATAAATACCCTAAAAAAATAGATGCGGATAAAAAGATATGTTCACTTGCCGGAGTTGATATACTTTTTTTACCTAGCGCGGATGAAATATATTTTGAAGATGAGATAAGTATCCTTGCTCCAAAGATAAAAGGGTATATATTGGAAGGGCACAAAAGACCGGGACATTTTAACGGAGTTTTACAAGTAGTTTTAAAATTGCTAAATATCACAAGAGCCGACAATGCTTACTTCGGCAAAAAAGATGCCCAACAATTATATCTAGTCAAGAAAATGGCAAAAGAGCTTTTTTTAAGAATAAATATCATTGAATGTAATATCATCAGAGAAGATAGCGGCTTGGCTCTTAGCAGCAGAAATTCATATCTAGGACAAAAAGAAAAAAAAGATGCCTTGCTTATATCTGAAGCTCTAAAAAAAGCAACCCAGATGGTGGCAAAAGGTGAAAAAGATGTATCAAACATAAAAAGAGAAATATCAAAAATCTTAAATACATTAAAAGTAGAGTATATAGAGATAACTGATAGAGATTTTAATAAAATTGATACTATTGAGCAAGGCAACACACGCATACTTATAGCTGCTTATGTAGGATTGACAAGACTTATAGATAATGTTGAAGTTTAAGGATTTAGGATTTAGGATTTAGGTTCTAATCACGAATCATGAGTTACGAATCACGGAGGCAAATGATGATATTTGATTTTGAAAAAATAGAGGCTAAAGATAGATATAAGCTGATGGCCGGGGGTATTATACCTAGACCGATCGCTTGGATAGTTACTGTCGGATTGGA
>JALVWI010000206.1 GCA_027038335.1 Campylobacterales bacterium
GTTTCATTTTCTATGACATGAGCAAAAGTGTGTCCGTAGTTTAGTACAGCTCTTATACCTGCTTCTTTTTCATCCTTACTAACAACATCAGATTTTATCTCTATACATTTTTGTATAGCGGTTTCTAAGTGCTTTTCATCTTCCAAAGAGTGCTTTTCAAGCCAATTAAAAAACTCTTTATCAAAAGTTACAGCCATTTTTACTATCTCGGCAACTCCCGCGCCAAACTCTCTTTTGGGCAAAGTTTTTAAAAATCTAGTTTCACAGTAAACTGCTTTTGGTTGATAAAATGCTCCTATTAAATTTTTACCAAATCTATTATTGACTCCTGTTTTTCCTCCGACGCTTGCATCAACTTGAGCTAGTAGAGTAGTAGGTATCTGTATAAAATCTATGCCTCTTAAGTGTAAAGATGCCGCAAATCCGGTCATATCACCTATAACACCGCCGCCAAATGCTATAAGGAGTGATTTTCTATCTAATTGATGCTCATTAAGTCTATCAAGTATGAAAGATACGGTTTCTAAAGTTTTATACTCTTCGCCGTCCGGAACTGTTATGATGTACAACTCTTTTGCATTGATATGCTCAAGTAGTGTTTTTAAGTGTAAGCCTGATACTTTCGGATTGGTAATGATAGCAACTTTTTTATCAAATGTAAGTTTGTCTAACTCATTTATAAAAACTTTATAATTTTTCTTTTTCTCTTGCATATATATATCTATTTGCATTTGTATCCTTTATCTTTTTACTCTGTTATCGGTATAAAAACTTGATAAGAGTTACTTAATTTGTAGTATAACTTTTGAAAACTTTGACTAAATTGTGATAAAATTGTAGCATTTTTTACTTTTTCATCAAAGGGTAAAAACTGTACTATATCATCTTTTTTTTCTAACTCTATCAAAGGATTATTTTTCGGTTTTACTACTTTTACTCTTCTGTTAAACATTCCTGCTAAATTTTTAAAGTGATCTGTAAGTTCTTTGTTTTCATCTAAATCTTGAGGATCATAGTCATATAACTCAATATCTAGGTCAAGTTGAGATGATATATCAAATATGACAGCAGTTAATTTTTCTATCTTAGAAACTTCTTCCGGTAAAATAATACCTTTTTTTATCTTACTAAAGTCATAAATGCCGGTTTTAAATACAGGAATTTTAGTATCATATAAGGTACTCTTATACTTTTCAAAGATTTGATCATTTACTATCAAGAGACCGATATGTGCGGTATCTAAATCTTTAAAAAGAGCATTTTTATAATCATCTATTTCGTAGTCGATATAGACCTCTATAGAGCCTTTGTTGTAACTTTTTAATTTTTCAAAACATTTTGAGTATGTAGGGTTGATGATCTTGATGATAAGTTTATTATTATTTAAAGATGAGTGAAGTAAAAAAGCACTATTTACCATCTTTTCTATCTCTTTTGAATCATTTTGAACCATATCTATAAGAAGATATATATTTTTGCCGTAGGGTAATGGAAAAGAGCCGAATTCTTGCTTTATGCTGATATTGACACTTTGTAAGATATTTGGATCTCCTATGACCAAGAGTATATCATTTGGATATATCATTGTAGAAGGTTTTGGTAGTATAAGGCTATTTGCCCTATAAATTGCTGCTATTTTCCAACTTTTTTGCTTTATGCTTGAGATATGTCTGTAAACATAAGGACTTCCAAAAGGTACATCTATCTCCATGATTTCACCGATACCTAGTCCTACATTTTGAGCTATTACAGAGACATTTGGTAAAAAGTCAAACAGTCTTGAAGAGAGTATTTCATTGGCATTTAGTAAAGAGAGATTGTTATCTTCTAGTTCTATATCCCAAATATCGAGCATAACTATGTGTATATCTTTGCTTAAAGCTCTTATATTCTTATAGCTTTCAAGTGCATCCACTCTTTTTTTAACAACTATAAAAACTTCTGCAATATCCTCTTTGAAGACCGAGCGAAGTTTTACAAAACTTGTAGGATCAAACTTGTGATATTTTACCTGATCAGCTTTTTTATTTGAAACTGTTTTGTCGTTATAATAGACTATGCTATAGTTGTTATCAGCCGTGGTATCGCTCAAAACTCTTTCTAAAAAATGTTTTGCTACAATACCGTCTGCTATTAT
>JALVWI010000207.1 GCA_027038335.1 Campylobacterales bacterium
CTTTTTCATCACCAAAAGCCGCTGCTATTTTAACTGCACCGTTTATATCTGTAAGATTATTAAAACTTGCTTCACCTTTTAGAGTTTTAAAATTTTTAGTGTAAAAATTATCAAATTCATACAATGCTCCTCTTTGGTGAGGATTTTCACCATATCTTGTATCTGCTACTTTATTTCCGACTATAAACTGCTTTTTACCAAAACCGCCGTTAAATCTCTCATTCATATAGTTTGCTATCA
The DNA here is from genome assembly GCA_027038335.1 of Campylobacterales bacterium. Classification (GTDB taxonomy): domain Bacteria; phylum Campylobacterota; class Campylobacteria; order Campylobacterales; family JALSKU01; genus JALSKU01. The sequence goes on from JALVWI010000207.1 coordinate 241, forward strand.
TACTATCATAACTTGCAGTATGAGAATAAGCTTTTATCATCAAATCTCTTCTAAAATCTTCGCTATCTTTGCCCTCTTTTAAAGCCTCTATAACACTTCCATAATCCTCTTTATCAGTAATAATCAATACATCTTTAAAATTTTTAGCGGCACTTCGTACCATCGTAGGACCGCCGATGTCAATATTTTCAATAATCTCTTCAAAATCATCCGTTTTTTGAATGGTTTCTTTAAAAGGATAAAGATTGACACAAACTAGGTCAATAGCTCTAACTTGCAACTCATTTGCCTCTTTTATATGTGACTCTTTATCCCTGCGATATAAAATACCGCCATGGATATAAGGGTTTAAAGTCTTAACTCTTCCTTCAAAGCACTCCGGAAACTTTGTAACTTCATCTATCTCTATAGCATTTATACCGTTTTGTTTCAAAAGTTTAAAAGTCCCGCCTGTTGAAATGATCTCATATCCAAGTTCTTCAAGCGAGCTTGCAAACTCAACAATGCCCTCTTTATCACTAACACTTAAAAGTGCTCTTTTTTTTATCATCTATATCTCCTGTCTAATTATTTTCTGTTTTTACATTTTAAAAATTGATTTACTTCATTTGTATAGTTTAAAAATTGATAGTCAACTACTGTTTTTTTTAATTCTGTAGCATCCTCTTCAACGCCGTAAAGATAAACATTTAAACTAAGATAAAAATTACCGTATCTAAGCTGTGCATCCTCAGGAAGAAGTTTCAAAGCATAATCATCACCGCCCCATCTACTCCACAATCCTTCAAAGTCACTATTTATCTCATTTGCTACACTTTCAACTTTATCTTTATAATCATAAGCATCAGCTATATCAAACTCATCGATAAAACCGTTTTTATCTATATGATATTTCCAAAGACCTGACTTTATAGGATATATATAATCCCTCTCTTTTATATATGAACCGGGTTTGATATACCAATCTGCTCCATCAATTTTTATCTTTCCAAATCCAAGTTTTTTATACACTTTTGTATTTCCAAAAAGAGGCAATCCTTTAAGCCCCTCATCCAATATATCCCCTACTCTCATAGGAGCATCTAAAAAGGCTTCATTGCTGTATTGGTCTGCACACTCTTTGGAAAAAAGAGCAACTACTACAAAAAGAAGAAAAAATAGAAACTTTTTTAAGTTCATGCTCTACAAGTCACTCTCTATCAACTCCTCAAATGAGTTAAAATAAATATTTTTCAAAACCTTTACATCTCTTCTAATTTCATCTAGGATAAATTTATCTCCCTCAATACTACCTATTTTTTGATAACTTAAGCCGGATTTACTAGCTAAATCTTCAAAAACTTTATCATCATTTATCTCAACTATTGCTCTGCTAAAAGTTTCACTAAATATGTCAAGTGCATTTTTAAAACCGCTTGATACATTGATACCCTTGTTAGCTAAAACTGACATTTTATATAATGCCACAGCAATACCACCGACATTTACATCTTTGGCAGCATCGATGATACCTTTATCATTTGCATCTCTTATAAGTTTCCAAAGTTTTAACTCTTTTTCATACTCAAGCTCCGGCAAAGTACCGCTAACTTCCCAAAACATCTCTTTCAAAAGCAAACTTCCACCAAAATCACTTCTAGTTTCACCTATCAAATATATGCTGTTACCCTCTTTTTGGAAAAAGCTTGGAATTGTCTTATCGGCATCTTCATTAACTCCAACCATCACGATAGCCGGAGTAGGATATATACCCTCACCGTTTGTTTCATTATACAGCGATACATTACCGCTGACTACCGGAGTATCGAGCTCTTTACATGCCTCTTTTATACCTTCACACCCTTTGGCAAACTGCCACATAATTTCTGGATTTTCAGGATTACCGTAGTTTAGACAATCAGTTATCGCTTTTGGAGTCGCACCGCTCATGGCTACATTTCTTCCACTCTCCACTACCGCAGCAGCAGCACCTTTAAATGGGTCTATATAACAATATCTTGGATTGCAATCGCTACTTAAAGAAAGCCCTACTCCGCTCTCTTTTACTCTTATAGCTGACGCATCAAGTGAGCCGGGAGCTTTTATGGTATTGGTTTGCACCATAGAGTCATACTGTTTATATATCCATGACTTATCAACCACTTCCGGAGATGCCGCAAGTTTGTCAAAAACTTCATTGACATTTAGTGAGCTTATATCAGCTTTTATCTCTTTTATCTCATCTAAGTATGCAGGTTTTTTTACTGCTCTATCAAGTACCGGAGCATTTTCGCCTACTGGATCTATCGGTATATCAGCTACTTTTTCTCCATGCCAAAAAAGCTCCATATTACCGGTGTCTGTAACTTCTCCTATGATCTTAGCATCAAGTTCCCACCTTTTAAATATCTCAAGAACTTTATCTTCATACCCCTTTTTAGCGCATATCAACATCCTCTCTTGAGACTCACTTAGCATAAATTCAAACGGTTCCATTCCCTCTTCTCTTGCCGGAACTTGATCAAGATGCATTATCATGCCGCTTCCACTTCGTCCAGCCATCTCAAAAGAGCTACTTGTAAGTCCTGCTGCACCCATATCTTGGATACCTACTATATAGTCATGCTTAAAAAGTTCCAAACAAGCTTCAAGCAAAAGTTTTTCGGTAAACGGATCTCCTACTTGAACAGTCGGTCTTAGAGATTTATTCTCTTCAGTAAAGCTATCACTTGCCATAACAGCCCCACCTAGACCATCTCTTCCTGTTTTGCTACCTACATATATGACTGGATTGCCCACACCCTCAGCCAATCCATAAAAAATCTCATCACTTTTACAAACTCCGAGGGTAAAAGCATTTACCAATATATTGCCATTATAGCAGTCATCAAAAAATGTCTCTCCTCCGACAGTCGGCACTCCCATGCAGTTTCCATAATCTCCGATACCTGCTACCACACCACGAACTAAATACCTTTGATATTTGCCTATTTTATCATTTTTTCTAATACTTCCAAATCTTAAAGAATTCATATTGGCAACAGGTCTAGCACCCATAGTAAATACATCTCTAAGAATTCCGCCTACTCCGGTAGCTGCCCCTTGATAAGGCTCTATAAAGCTAGGGTGGTTGTGACTCTCCATCTTAAAAACAGCTGCTAAACCGTCTCCTATATCTATAACACCGGCATTCTCGCCGGGTCCTTGTATCACCCACGGAGCTTTGGTAGGAAATCCATTTAAGTACTTCTTGCTTGATTTGTAAGAGCAATGCTCACTCCACATAGAAGAAAATATTTGAAGCTCAAGCATATTTGGCTCTCTGCCCATTATCTTTAAAATATTTTGATATTCATCTTTTGTAAGCTTTAGTTTTTGAAGTGTTTGTTCAATGTTTTTCATAGTATTCCCTGCATTATTAGTCGGTATATTTGTTATTGGTATATTTGTATATTTGCAACTAACCTCACGCACCAATAAACAAATAACAAATATACCAATACACTATTAAGATTATACAAAAAAAGAGATAATGAGTTGCTTTAATACACCTCTTTTCTATGTGCAATTCTTACTATATGAATGATCAATTTTTTATCTATCTTTTCATATATCACTCTATAGTTTCGCAATCTAAGTCTATAAAAACCTTTCCATTGACCTTTTAATCTTTTTATTTTGGATTGTTTTAATAGTTCATTTTCATACTCTATACAATATGCTTCTATAAATAGACTCAGAGATTGGACAATATACACTTTTGTTTGATGATCAAGCTTATCCAATTCCTTTTTTGCTGCAGGATGAAATTCAAGCCTATATATTGACATTTTAGAGTCCGAGCTCCTCTTTTATACTCTCAAGTGAGATAGTTTTTACTTTTCCTTCATGTATTTCAGATGAACGCTTTTGTGCAAGTTTTAGATCTAGTGTATCGAAATATTGACTTAAAGCTTCAGCAACCATATGACTCTTTTTTTCTCCAAGCTCTTTGGAAAAATCCGATAATTCTTGGACAATATAATCAGGCAAAGTAAAAGTAGCTTTTAATGATTGCATACTAACTCCTTTTTTATATTGCTAATTATACATACTATAAGGAATATTGTCAATATAATCTATTTTCCAAGACAAAAACTACCGAACATTTTATCTAGTATTTCATCTCTTTCAAATTTTATTGTGATGGATGATATGTGTGATATAGCTTCATTTATTTCGTAGGCTAGCAGTTCAAGCTCACCATCTTTCAAAGGCTCTTTTGCTCTTTTTATAGCTTCTAGTGCCATTTTACAACTTTGTATCTGCCTTGCGGAGGTTAAAAGTAAGGTATCATCTTTGGAACTATTATCAAGATACTCTTTTAATGTTTCTATAACTATGCTTACATCATTTTTGGCACTTATTTTTATAGGATTAAATTCACTAAGTTTTGAGGTATTAAATTTGCAAGGTAAGTCCGACTTATTTAAAAAAACAAATATTTTTTTATCTTTTTTATATTTATTTATCATCTTTATAATAGTTTCATCATCTTCATCACACTCTTTTGATATATCAAATAAAGCTATCACTACACTAGCTTTTTCCATAGAGCTTATACTTCTTTGAACTCCTATCTTTTCTATACTATCTTTGGCTTCTCTAATTCCAGCCGTATCAACTATCTTTACAAGATGAGTTCCAAGCTTTATCTCCTCTTCGATAGTATCTCTTGTCGTTCCGGCTATATCGCTTATGATAGCTCTTTGATAATTTAAAAGTTTATTTAAAAGTGAACTTTTCCCGACATTTGGCTTACCTACTATCGCTATATCAAATCCATTTATCAAACCCTCTTTTTGAAGACTTGCTTGAACTATCTTATCTATACTTTTTTCTATATATTGAAGCTTAGAGCTTATATCATTTTCTAGCTCTTTAGGCAAATCCTCTTCGGCATAGTCTATATTTACCTCTATAAAAGCCAATATCTCTACAAGTTTATCTCTTAAATCATTTACAAAATCTTTTAAATCACCTTTTAACTGTTTAGAGAGTAAATGGAGTGCATCTTCACTTTTGGTTTCTATGATTTTAGCTATGGCTTCAGCTTTTGTTAAGTCAATTTTACCGTTTAAAAAAGCTCTTTTTGAAAACTCACCCGGATTTGCTAACCTAGCACCTAGGCTTATCACCTCTTTTAGTATAACATTTGCCACAACTATACCGCCATGACTTTGAAACTCCACTATATCTTCACCGGTAAAACTATATGGGGATTTGAAGTAGAGTATTATAGCTTCATCTATGATAGAGTTATCTTGTTTGTAAAGATATGATAAAGTTGCATACCTTGGAATGATAGTATCTTTTTTTGAAAGTTTTTGTGCGATTTGTAAGGCTTTATCTCCACTAACTCTTATGATAGAGATAGAGCCTATGCCATGAGCAGTCGCGATAGCCGCGATAGTTTCCATTACTCTTTATTTTTATCTTTATTGAAGTCATTGACCAAGACATATTTTCCACCGTTTCTTGCGGTTCTTATGCCTACATACTTATCAGGAAATTGCTCTCTTAACTCTTCGAGGGCAATTTTTACCAAAATCCCGTCAAGCACTTTTGTTTGAGCTCTTCCGTTATTTTTTATCTTTTCTATGACATGTTCGAGATATTTTTTTATCATCTCTTTTTGGTTGCTTAAAAATTCAGCTATCTCAAGTCTCACATTTACATCATACTTGATATTTGCCCAATTATACAAAAGATAAGAAAATGCTTTATACCTATAACCCTCTTTGCCTATAAGAAGTGCGGCATCTTCTCCGTCAACATATATACAGACTGTATTGTCATTATATTTTTCTATTTTTTTAAGCTCTATTTCATAGCAACTTGCGTTTAAAAGTCTTTTAACACCATTTTCTATAAGCATTATAACTTCATCATTTACACTACAAACTGATCTATTTTTTAGACTATTTTTACTTTTTTGCTTCTCTTTTTTTATCTCTTTAGATTTTTTATCTTTTTTTGTAACTGATATAATTGCATTTTTTTTAAACATCCCCAAAAGTCCGGCACTTGGATGTTGAAGTATAGCAATATCCAATTCCACAATAGAACAGTCAAACTCTTTTGTAGCTTTTTGATACGCTTCATCTATAGTTTTAGCTTCTATTTTAGTACTCATTTTTCAACCTTTTTAGCTTCTTTTATTTGCTGTTTCTTCTTTTCAAAGATTTTATTGATATAGTATTGTTGTGCTATTGAAAAGAGATTGTTTACAAACCAGTAAAGTGTCAAACCCGCAGGAAAAGTCATAAAGAAAAATGTAAATATTACAGGCAAAAACTTCATGATCTTTGCTTGAGTAGGATCTTGAACGGTACTTGGAGTAATATACTGCTGTAAAAACATTGTTATACCCATCAATATAGGCAATATAAAGTATGGATCTTTAGTAGATAGATCATGTATCCAAAGTATCCAAGGAGCACTTTGTAACTCTGCTGAGTTTTGCAATACCCTATATAGTGAAAAAAAGATAGGTATCTGCAATATCATAGGCAAACACCCTCCCATTGGATTGGCACCATGCTTTTTGTATAGCTCCATTGTATGAGCATTAAGTTTTTGCGGATCACCTTTATACTTTTTCTGCAACTCTTTTATCTTTGGACTAAGCTCTTTCATCTTAGTCATTGAGACCATACCTTTATATGTCAAAGGGAAAAGTACCGTTCTTATGATAAGTGTAGTCAAGACTATAGCCCAACCCCAGTTTCCAACGATAGAGTGTAAAAAGTTAAGCAACAAAAAGATAGGTTTAGCTATAAATGTAAACCATCCATACTCTACAATATCTCCCATCTCTTTATTTATGGAGTTAAGTATCTTAAGCTCTTTAACACCTATATATCCATTTATACTATAATGTTGTTTTCCTTTTATAAATGCTAAAGGATTTTTATCTTTATCTTTTGATATATAAACATCAAGTCCACCTTTTAAGTTATAAAAGGCAGTTGTATAATATCTATCGCTATCAGCTACTATCTTAGCATTTGCAAAATGCTCATCACCTTTTGCATCTTTATCTTTTATCATAGTCAAAGTATCATCAAACTCTTTTATCAAAACTCCGTGAAAAGTATATCTATCAACTTTTACATCAGGTCTAAAGCCGGGGCTTATAAAATACTGAACAGGTTTTGAAAGAGATAAAGATACATTATATTTTCCTATCGGATAAATTGTGATTTTCTTAGTTACAGTAAGAGATGGTAGTTTTTGTGTTAAAGTCAAAGTAACGGGTTGATTTTTTATATTTACTTCTGTCTTATCTGCAACATAAGGAGTTTTAAATGCTTCAGCATTAAGTTTTGCATCTGAAAATCTTATCTCAAGCGGCAAAGGAAGCTTAGAATCATTAAACAACTGTACTTTCTTGCCATCTTTTGTTCTATATCTTTTACCGTTTAAATAAAACTTATTTACTCTACCGAAGCTATCTATACTCATATCAAATCTTTTACCTTTGATAGTAACGATAACTTTTTCATTTTTATTCACAAGATTACTATTTGCAGGTGCTTTTGAAGCCGTACTTGGCAAAGTTTCAGCACTTGGAGAACTGACAGCATTTGGTGCTTTTATGGTATTGGATGAACTCTGTTTTACGGTTGTACTGTTTGACTCTAGGGGTTTATTTATCTGCTTAGGGATAAACAGATAGTCATAACCTGCAAAAAAAAGAAAACTTAAAACTGTGGCTAATATAACTCTTTGTTGAGTACTTAACTTGTCTAACACTTTATGAACCTTTAAACTCTTTTATTACATAAAAGGTACTATTATTTTTTCGTATATACCAATACTTAACTTTTATCTTTTTTGCAACTCTTTTTGTTATCAAAGATTGATCAAACTTTTTTTTTACAGTCGGATACTCTATGCCGCCTTTAAAAAGCTGATTGCATCTAAGGATTCTTAGAGTTGAAAACAAAAGTGCTTTTAAGACATTATTATTGTCTATTTGCCATTTGGCATATTCTGAACAAGTAGGATAATACCTACAACTTCTTCCAAATATTATACTTATATATTTTTGATAAAAAGAGAGTAAATAAAGCAATATACGCTTCATCTTTCCTCACTTTTTAGTGCATTAACTTTTTTAAAGGATTTTTCCAACCCTCTTTTTATATCATCATATTTCAAAGCAATTATTTTTTGCCTTGCAACAAAAATATATGAACCGCTTTTCAATCTTGAAGATAATTCTACAAAAAGAGCTCTAAGTCTCCTTTTTGCAAAATTTCTTTTGACGGCATTGCCTACCTTTTTACTTGCGGTAAAGCCTACCTCTTTTTGATTACCTTTTTTGTAAAATAAAACAAAACCGGCACCAAACTCTTTTTTTGAATTCTTATACAGATATCCAAATCTCTTACTATCAGAGATGACCTCAAAATCACCTAAACGCTTAATCTTTTTCTACCCTTTGCTCTTCTAGCATTGATAACTTTTCTGCCGTTTTTAGTTTTCATTCTAACTCTAAAACCGTGAGTTCTCTTTCTTGGAGTATTGTGTGGTTGAAAAGTTCTTTTCATATTCAAATTCCTTTATATTTCATTAGTTTAAGGAATGGATTTTACTAAAATTTTACTTAAAAGGAGTTGATATGGCTTTTTTAAAAAAGGACTAAAGGTAGAGAGAAGTAAGTAAGAAAAGAAAACAAGCTAAGAGCCAAGCTCTTAGCTTTATGCTTATTTATAGCGTTTTAGCCACTATTTTATTTATCCTTTTTACAAATTCGCCACTATCTTCAAGCTTCATACCCTCTATCAGTCTTGCTTGATCATAAAGTATATAAGCTATATCATTAAGTTCAGCTAGTGAATCATTTTGGGATAGTTTTTTTACTATCTCATTGTCTGGATTGATCTCTAAGATAGGTTTAACTTTAGGTAAATTAGTTTGTCCCATCTGCTTTAGCATCTCTTGCATAGCAAAGTCAGGATCATTTTTGTCAAAGACTATACAAGATGGAGACTCTTTTAGTCTGGAGCTTAGTTTTACATCTTTAACTTCATCTTTTAGTATCTCTTTCATTTTAACAAGGATTTTAGAAAACTCTTCCTCTTTTTTCTTATCCTCCTCTTTTTT
>JALVWI010000208.1 GCA_027038335.1 Campylobacterales bacterium
TGATACCTTTTCCACTTCCGCCGCCGTTATACTGCACTTTTTTACCTGTAGCCTTATAGTAAGCCTTAGCCCAAGCTTGGTTTATAGGAAGCACAAAACTAGAACCGTCACCCTTTACTAGATCACTAGCAACTAAAGAAGTAGCCACCATAGCACCTACTATGATCATAGAACTCATTTTATTCATTTTGTTTTCTCCTTTTAAAATTTACAAGAAATTGTAACCAAACTTGATTACATTTTGGTTACAATTTCACTGCTTTTTATAGACAATATCAAACTTAGTTTATTGACTATTGCTTGATTTATCTAATTTTAAAACTCTTCTATAGCACTTGGCAATTTCTATTTAACTACATTTACCGGTATTTCATCCGCGGGAAGAGGTGATAGAGTTTTTACTTTTTTAACATAATCGATAAAAATATTTGCATAAACAAATCCAGTATCATATTTGTTGGTTGCTTTTTCTTCAAACTCTATATAATTATCTCCACCATTTGCTACATAAGAGTTTGTTGCTATTTTATAAGTTTTGTTTGGATCTAAATCTTCCCATTTGCCATCTTTTTTGACTTTAAACTCTACTATTCTTTGACCTAGTGGTCTTGTTGGATTGAAACTAAATTTTGCATTGGCTAGATATGGAAAACAACCTGTATTTGTTCCTTTTATATAAGATCTATCTATAGCACTCTCTATCATATCTTTTATATCACTTCCTTGCATATCTAAAGTTGTAAGAGTATTTCCAAAAGGCAACATTTGCATCACTTCACCCATTGTTATATTTCCTTCAGGTATACTTATCCTGATACCTCCGGCATTTTGCATAGCAAAATCAGCTCCACCGTACTCTTTTGCTTTTTCATACATAGCTTTTACCACAAGAGGTGCTATCAATGAGCCGTTTGGTAAAACTTTTCCATTATCCGGATCTATTGCTCCAGGTATTCTTGTGTGAATTAGATCGACAGTAGCTTCACCTATTGTTCTTTTCATCATTTTATCAACTTGGGGTTTATATTGAGCTATAATATCTTCAACATCAGCTTCAGGCTCTTCAATCTTTACATTTGAAAGTTTAGAGATAATTTTTTTGATTTCTGATTTTACTGTTGTATTTACTTCAATTTTATGACCATTAGTATCTTTTCTTAAAAACTTATCGCTTAGAAGCATAACAGGAGTTCCAAGATATTTTTTAATTTTCCCATCTTTATCAAATACCATATTTATATCGCCGACAATCATTCCCCATTTCCAAGCTTGAAGGACTAGTGTTTTGCTTTCATCATTGTGTTTTACGACAGTAGGATAATCTCCTTTTCTTGTTAGGTCTATATTTGAAAAATCGCCAAGAAGTGTATGCGAGTGCCCTCCTACTATTACATCTATATCAGGAACTTCTTGTGCTAAAATCTTATCTCTATTATAGCCTAAGTGAGTTAGAGCTATAATTTTATTTATACCTTTATTTTCTATTTCATGGACTATAGTTTTTGCAGTACCTATAGCATTTGCAAAGCTAACTGTCGGTCCGGGACTTGAAAGTTTTGCTGATTCAACCGTCAAACCTAAAATAGCAATTTTTTGACCATCTATATCTTTAACAATATAAGGTTTTATAAGTTTTTTAAGCCCCTCATTCTCATCACTTACGATAGTATTAGCACTCAAAATCGGATAATTTACTTTTGACACAAAATTGTCTTTCAAATTATCTGCCCCTCTGTCAAATGCGTGATTGCCTAAAACTTGAGCATCTATTTGCATCTTATTAAGACAAGCAACTCCTACTTTTCCGCCAAAAAGATTATAATAAAGCGTACCCTGAACCGCATCTCCGGCATGAAGATTTAGGGTATGAGAATCGGCATTTTTTGTATCATTAAAATATTTTGCTATTTTTGCATAACCGCCTGCATATACATAAGTTTTTACACCATTAAATTTTATTTTTATTCTTTCTGGTTCTATATGCGAGTGAGTATCATTGACATGCAAAATATGCAGTCTAAAGTTTTTATTATCACTTATCTTAATATTATTAACAATTAAAATATTGTTTTCAAGTAATTTTCTTACTTTTTTAACCTGCTCTTTAATGCTGTTTTTATCATTTTCTTTGATGATTGTAGGTAAAAGTGAATTTTTCTCATTATTTAAAATTTGAGTTAAATTCTTATCTTTTATTAAAGAAGAATCAAATTGACTATTTAAATATGAAAGATTTTCATCTATATCTACTGTTATACTGTTTCCAACCATCAATTTTGTAGTTACTGGAGATACGATAACACCTTTTCCTATCTCTGCTACAGCAACTAAACTTTTTCCGTTAAAATCATTAGTATCATTAGAGGTGGAAGCATTTCCATCACTATCTAACTTTCCGTCACTTACAACAACCACAAGCCGATCGTTTTGATAAACATCTGTAAGCTCACAAGAAAATTGACCAAAATCAACTGTTTTACACTTTTTGCTTACAATCTTTCCGTTTTTATCATATATTTTAACATTACCGCCAATAATATAATCATCAGTAGCTGCACCATTTAGTGTAGTAGTTCCGTTTGTATTGTTTGAAGTACCACCACAACCCACTACACCAAAAATTATTAGTGTAGTCATTAAAGATATAGATATCTTTTTTCTCATTTATTTTTCCTTTCATATAAAATTATAATAAAATTTATTATAGTTTCACTACTTTTTATAGACAATATCAAGCTTAGTACTTTTACCTTGTTGTACACTTTTATAAATATTTTTTAAAGGTTTTATATGCCCTTCTCTTCCATATATATAGCTTTGCTCATCAACTATCACCTTGTATGCCTTATCTAGTTTCAAAGCCCTTTTAGCACTTGGCATCAATAGATAAGAAATATCATTTTTAAGTCTTTCAAAAGCCTTTTTCTTGGGCTTAAAATCTTTTGCAAAAAACTTATGTAGCACTTCATCATTATCTCTAAATTCATCTCCGCTTGCATTGTGTAAAAGATAATTTTTATATTCATTATCTTTATCAGCTATTTTTAGATTTGTATTTCCCATCCATTTCCATCCAAATGCTCTCGGAAAAGCAAAAGTAGTATCAGTTGTAGCTCCTATACCACTATGGCATCCTATACAATAAAGTGTTTCTTCATAATTTTGAGGTCTTAACTCACCTTTTTTATCCTCTATAAAACCTTGATAAAACCAACCTTTGGTATATAAACCTTTTTCAGCATTTCCTACCCTAAATATTTCAAGTTCATCAGGATTGTCCAACTTGTCTTTTATGCTTTTACCTGCTTGAAACTTAAGGTCAGAATAAGTTAGATAACTTACTTTTTTGGCATATCTTAACTCTTTCATCCTCTTTGCCATAGTAGCTTTACCGTTTTTTATATCAATGTATCTTACACTATGTAAAAACTCTGTTCCTACGGGATAAAGTCTTGGAATCGCTCTAACATCTTTTGCCAAACCTACAAAATGCCTATGATAATTATCTGCACTATCTCGCATCTGCTCTTTTAGGATGTTAAGATTTGTTTTATATATTTTTGTATTTATTTTGCCGTTTTTATCTTTCCAGAATTTTTTAGGAAGTCTTATCAAAACATCATCTGTGCTACCGTTTGTAGGCCAGAAAGTTCCTAAAAACGGGCGATAGCCAAAAGCTACCCATCCTGTCAAATTTCCATACATATCTCTATCAAAACCGTTTGGATCAAAATGATAATTGCAATCAGGCATATAGCCATCCCATTTTCCATCACCGTTTACATCCCAATTTTTAGGCAAATGTTTTAATTTGTAAGCTAAATTTTTATAATTATTTTGCTTAATGTATTTTAGTATATCACTATCACATATCTTTTTGACTGCTTTTGTTCTATCTTTAAAAAGATTAGTAAAATGATTTTTAGTAGCATACTCCGGAAAATCATAAGAGGTTTGAAGATCTATATCATTTGTATAATTCGGCTCTTTTGAGTTGATGTGACATGCATAGCAGGGATTGTGTTTATGATCCCTGCTGTCAACTGTTTCTGTATAGCACTCACTTGTTATGTATGCAGCTTGATTATTGTGTATGATTTCATCTTTGAGATCTACCGCACTTACACATAAACAAATTGAGAAAGTTATATATACAATTTTTTTCATTTTGCTACTTTATAACCGGCAATGGTCCTATATATCCTGTATATGCATGCATATCATTTGGATTTTTAGCTTTTTTTGGCATATCTGCTTCTTTTGTTACCGCATCTCCCTCTCCGTAAGGATGTTGCACAACACTCATAATATATCCATGTCCATTTACATTATTATAACTATAAACAGAAGTTGTTTCACTTCCATAAGGAGTTGTCTCAATTCTAGTCAATTTATTTTTACCCAAGTTATAAGCCCATACAAAGTCATTTTGGTGTCCACTTCCGGTATCTTCACCTATAAGTAAAATATCTGTATTTTTCATATATGAAATATTATCCGGATTTGCCAAACTGTTTAAATCACATTTGTTAAATTTATTTGTATCACCTTTTGTACTACCGACTACTAGAGCTTTCATATCTTTTGCTACATATTTACTTCCAAATTGATTTGATAATTGTAGTTTATAAACACCGCCACAAGGATTGTATGGAAGTCTTATATCGTTATTGCCGCCTATGTCATATTTATTATTTGGCTTACCTTTTTTCATATTATCTTCCATACTTTTGCCGATAGAACTTATATCTACATAAAGTTCATTTTTATTCGAATTGTAAGTGATACCTTCCATTTTTCTAAATTCGGTAGTAGCACCTTTGATAGCCGCATATCTTCTAGCTTCTAGCCTTGAAGCCACTTTTTCCATATCAGGCTTTATCTTTAGCCATTCATGACCACCGCTTGCGTGAATAGAACTAAAACCTTTTGGAGGAGTTGAGCCGTCCGGTTTTATTGATTCAAAAATATCTGTAAATCTATATTTTTTATCTAAAGCTTCTCTTACTTCACTATCAGTTGCATGACCCAAACTTATCCACTTAAGCTTTGCACTTCCACCATTTTTTGCACTTGTTTGTATCCATTTAGCAGCATATAAAGTACCGCTACTAAGATCAGCAGGTTTATCAGCTATAAACATAAATAAAGCTGTATTTGTACCGTCATCTCCAAAATAAACAGTCCTTTTATCAGGCATAACATAAGCTAATTCATGAGAAAATCTACCCATAGCATAATGTTTTGATGCTTTTACATCACCGTTTTCATTTAAGATTTTAACTTCAGTTATCCAACCATAGTCATAAGGATTTAGTTTTTTAAGATCTCCGCCGTAATAATCAGCCATAGCGTCATAGTAGGGGTTGATACTTCCGTTTGGTTTGACTTTTGCAGCATTTGGCTCATACTCTTCGCTTCCTAAGTGAGTATTCCAAGGAGTTCTACTTCCTGCACAAGGTACCCAAAGACCTCCGTAAGCTGAAAAATCAACATTTTTAGTGCTTATAGCGTGCAAATTGCCGTTTTTATCCTGTTTTAATTCAGTTACATAAATGGCAGCCGGACGACTCTCAAAATGGCTTACCATAAAAAGTTTTTTACCGACCGGCAATAAAGATGAAAAATCATTTGAGTTAGAGATCATCAAACTTCCATCTTTTTCAGTTATAGGTTTACCGTCTGTATCATATATAAGTCCAAAAATATTATCACCCACATCTTGCCCGCTTCTTAGGATAGTATGATAACCTATCTTATACTTTTTACCGTTTATATTAACTTGATTTGTTGCCCTAACCTCTCTTTTTTGTTTATCGGTTGTAGGAACGCTTATGTCTTTAAACTCTACTTTTACCAAATTACTAGCAAAAGTAAAAGTACTCAATGCCAATGCTGAAATAACAGCTAAACTTAGTCTATTCATATATATCCTTTCTAAAAATTTCAGCACAATTATAATAATTTGCGGTTACAAAACAGTTACAAGAAAACCTTTATTTTGTAACTGTTTTGTAATCTATTTTATCTATAATCCAAATAGTTTTAGAAATATCAATTTGCATCAAATTTTACAAAATAACAATATAGTACATTTAACGATCTGCGGTACAATGACACATATATACATAGATGCCACAGCAAGAACTGCATTTGATCTGGGTTATAAAATAACTCTCATAAGAAATGCTTATGCAACAAAAGATTTAAAATATAATGGGAAAATAGTAGATGAAAAATATATACAAAAAAGTTTTTTAGCTGCTTTAGGCGATACTTTTTATATGGTTAAAGATATATAGCTTCAAGCTTTTAAAGCATTATAGATAGACTCACTTATCTCTTTTGAGTAGTGTATGGGTTTTTTTTCTAAAACATTTTCGCCGTTTAAAAATGTCATTCCTCCTAGAGTTCCTATGAAAACACTTAAAGATACAAAAAAGTTTTGTTTTCTAAGTTCTCTTCTTTTTATTCCGTTATCTATGAGTTTTTTGACCTCATCTATAAAATCTTTTGCCAATTCAAATCCACCGTCACTTTCACTTTGAAAAAGAGATCTGTTTGAGAGATAAACTCTCAAAAAATACTCTACAATCTCAGGGGATATTTCTATGATATTATAATAAGATTCGACAAATTGTTCTATCTTCTCTTTTGTTGTCAAATCTTTTTCATTTATTTTTCTAAGAGTTGAGGCTAAAATGGATGAAGCAAATTTTATAGCAGATTTAGCAAGACTATTTTTTGAAGGAAAATAGTTGTAGATATTGCCCACACTCATCCTCATCTCTTTAGCTATCAAAGGAATAGTGGTATCATGAAAACCGTTTTTAGAAAACAGTCTTAGAGATGCCATCAGTATGGATTCTTTTTTTCTTTCTTTCACAAAACTGCCCTTTTGTTGGTATAATACGCTATATTATACATAAAAAAGAGAAAAAGTCAAATGAAGACCGACTATGTAAAGTCGGTCTTGGAGTTAGTTTAAAATTTCTTCTATAGTTATGTAGTCTCCTACTCTTCCTGTCATTTTTTCTACATCAGTATTTACCGGAAGAGTTTTTTTGCCCGGTCTCCATCCTGCTGGACAAACTTCACCGGTTTTTGTTGCATGTTGCCATGCTTTTACTTGTCTTAAAAATTCATTTACATTTCTACCTACTGAAGGTGCTTGAACCTCTTGAGCTACGACTACTCCGTCAGGATTGATCAAAAATCTTCCTCTAAGAGCAATACCTTCTTCTTCTATCATAACACCAAATGCTCTGCTTACTGTTCCAGTAGGATCAGATCCGATGGTAAGCTTAAGACCTTCCAAAAGCGGCTCAGTCTCTACAAATCTTTTGTGTGAAAATTTAGTATCAGTTGAAACTGCAAGTATCTCAACACCAAGCTCTTGAAATTCATCATATTTTGCATTCATTGCTGCTATCTCGGTAGGACATACAAATGTAAAATCAGCAGGATAAAAGCAGACTACATGCCACTTTCCTTTATAATCCTCACTTTGAACAACTTTATAGTGTCCTGTCTTTGCGTCATACGCATCCATTTTAAAATCCGGGGCTTTTTTTAGTACCAATGAACTACTCATATCTTTCTCCTTGTTTATTTCTATTTTTTCTTCTAAAGTTTCTGCAACTTCCTCGTTGGCTTTCATAGGTGAATCGCACGCCATCTCGTACTCCTTCTTAAAAAGATAGTAAAATTATAGCAAAAAGAAAATAATTTGTCAAGGAAAATTTTTATCACTTAACTATAAAATTTATATCCGTTTTTACTGTTTTTCTTTACTTCATACATTGCTTCATCAGCATTTTTTATGATAGTATATTCAGTTATATTATCTTTTGCAGGATTGACCAATTCTATTCCAATGGAACAACTTATATGGACTTTTATATGATTACTTAACTCAAACTCTTTGTCTAAAGCCATCAATATACTTTTTGCAACATCTTTAATACTATTTTTATCATGCATATCTTCTAGTATCACTATAAATTCATCTCCGCCATATCTAGCTACCGTATCAACTTTTCTAACAGATTGCTTTATCCTGTTTGCAACCATCTTTAAAAGTTTATCACCATTTTCATGACCATAAATATCATTGATATCTTTAAAACCGTCCAAATCAATAAACATTATGGCGAAACTAAAATTATTTCTTTTACTTCTTAATATTGCCTGCTTTAATCTATCTAGCAAAAGTATTCTATTTGGCAAACCTGTCAAAGAATCATAATTTGCAAGTTGCATCAATCTTGTTTGTTTAATTATCTCTTCAGTTTTATCCTCTACAATCTTTAAAAAAGCATAAATTTTATTTTCTCTATCTGCAATAGGTATAGTTTTGATACTAGTATATATTTTTTTATTATTTAAATCATGATATTCATGAATAGTTTCTTGAGGTTCATTGGTTCTTACAGCTTTTTCATTATCACAAAGCAAGCCCCTATCTTTACAAGCTACACAACAACCATAAATCACTTCATAACACTTTTGCAAGTTATTTTCTTTCCATGAATGATCTTTCTTAACTAAATTATTACCGTAAAGTATATAACCTTCTGTATCTACTACCATAATTTTTTGTGGAAACTCTTCCAAAATTGCCTGCATAAGTCGGTTTTTGTTTTCAAGTTTTTTATCTATAAGTATTATTTCATACTCTTTTAATATAGTATCAAGAAGTAAAGCAAAACTAATTGGTCTAGTCAAACAAGCTGATATTTTATATTCTATAGCTTTTAAAAATAATTGATTATTATTATCGTTTGCTATCAGTATAATAGGTACTTTTTTATCTACTTTTCTGATATTTTTTATCATTTCAAGACCATTTATTATAGGCAATTCATAATCACTTAAAATAATATCGGGTCGATATTTTAAATATTTTTCATATCCCTTTTTGCCATTTTCAGCAATATAACATTTTTTGCAATATATTTCAAAAAGTTTACCCAATCTTTCACATTCAGATTTATCATTTTTTACGATCAGTATGATAACTTGTTTGAGTAGCTTGTATCTTTTTTCTACAATATTCATTTTATTATCTTTATCCTATATTTACCGCCATATATACTTTCTATTAACTCTTTTCCAACTTTTTTTCTAAGTTTATAAACAAGATTTCTTATATTTTTAGAATTATATTCTATACGATCATCATTATATATATAGTAAAATATCTCTTCGGTATTTATAGCTCTTCCCGGATTTTTTAACAAAAGCTCAAAAAATTTTATCTCATTTGAAGTTAATTTTATAGAATAATGAGATTTAAAAAGTATATTATTATTTGCATCCCAATAAAATCCATCTGCTAAATTTACAATATTTTCCCTAT
>JALVWI010000209.1 GCA_027038335.1 Campylobacterales bacterium
TCTCTATCGTAAGTATTGTAAGTCAATAAGGTAGTTGCCAAAAGATTTATCTGTAAAATAAAGATAATAATAAAAAATTTTATAGTTTTTAAAGATATCAAGTAAGCTCCTTGCTGAAGTACTGTATGACTGATTTTGAATCAAGTATTTCATTTATCCTTACTGCAAGATTTTTTTCATAAACCATAACTTCACCTTTGCCTATAATTTTATTGTTTATAAAAAGCTCAACGCTTTCTCCGGCAGGCTTTTGCACATCTATGACAGATCCTTTGGAAAGTTTTAATATTTCATCAATAGCAAGTGTTGTAGAACCAAGCTCTGCAGTAAAAATAACGCTAATATCATCTAGTTTTTCATATTGTGATCTATCAAGCTTTTGTACTATTTCTTCCAAATTATACTTCCTCTACCCCTACAATAAAACATCTGTTATTTATTTTACTTGCACTATAATGAGTTAGAGTCAACTCTTTGAAATCTTTTACAAATCCTATGTACTCAGGGGTAGAAAGTTTGTATGTAGAATCACTATCAAACTCTTCTATCATAGTTTTTGCAGTACCGCCTATGAGGTTAGCAACTTCTTTTAACAGATCTACAGTAGCTTCTTTATCAAGATTTTCTTCAAAAAGCAAGTTTTTTGCTATCAGAGTAATCGTATCTTTTTTAAATAAAAAAATAATATCATACTCTATATCATTTTGATAAATTGATATCTTAGAACAATAAAAATTTTTAAATTTTTTTGTTTTACACTCATTTGTCTCAAGTCCTAATATATTGCAAAAGAAATTATCAGTAGCATTCTTTAAAAATTTAAACACCAAAATAAACCCTTTTATTTTATTAATGGCATAGTATACACTATATAAATTAAATAAATGTTTAAATAAAAAAGAGTATTATACCCAGAAGGAGATATTATGTTGATAATCTTATCTTTACTAGGTATATTTATAGGATTTTTATCAGGTTTTTTTGCTATAGGTGGCGGTACTATGTTGGTTCCAGCTCTTTTGATGCTTGGATATGATATAAAGTATGCTATAGGTATCTCAGTAACACAAATGGTATTTAGCTCATTTTATGGTTCTTATCTTAATTATAAAAAAGGTACACTAAATCTTAAAAATTCAATATCTGTCGGCATAGGCGGTTTTTTCGGTGCAGCAAATAGCGGATATATAGTCAGTCATCTTTCATCTCATGTTTTAACATTGATATTTTTATCTTTTGTTTGTTTGGCAATTTATAAATTTTTTAAATCCCCTCATATATCTGATAAAAAAGAGATCAATAATAATATTTTACTTTTTGTGATAGGATATTTTGTAGGAACAATGTCCATAAGCGTGGGTATAGGTGGAGCTTTACTTATAACTCCTATACTTGTAGGATATTTACATTTTCCATTAAAAAAGGCACTCTCTTCAGCACTTTTTTTTGTTATATTTTCTTCAGTTTCGGGATTTGCAAGTCTTGCATATAATGGATTTATTCATTATAAAGAGGGATTTGTAGTAGGTATTTTTTCTCTTATAGGAGTTTATTTCGGCGTTAAGCTTTCTCATAAAACAGAGCACAAAAGACATAAAAAATTGCTTTTGATATTTTATGTCGTGATCATGCTTCTTATACTTAAGAAACTATTTTTGCATTGATATATAAATTTAAAAATACTATTGCTATCATCTGACCCCTAAATATATAAGCCTTATTATAGATAATTTTCGATATTATATTTTTTTTAGACAAGAGGATATAAATGATAAAAATATATAATGCAAAAGAGCATAATTTAAAGATAAAAGAGCTTCAAATACCTAAAAATTCTCTTGTGGTTATTACGGGTATCAGCGGTAGCGGAAAAAGTACTCTAGCTTTTGATACTCTCTATGCAGAGGGGCAAAGAAGGTATATAGAGTCGCTATCCTCTTATGCAAGACAATTTTTAGATCGTATAGGAAAACCTGATGTCGAAAGAATAGAAGGACTTACTCCGGCAATTGCGATTGACCAAAAAACTACTAGCAAAAATCCCCGCTCAACTGTCGGAACTATAACTGAAATATATGATTATCTAAGGCTTTTATTTGCTAGAGTAG
>JALVWI010000210.1 GCA_027038335.1 Campylobacterales bacterium
ACACAAAATCAGTCACCAACGCAATCTTTCTGCTTGGATCTTTTAAGCCAATCTTATTGTAAAAGACACCTGCTCTTCTGAATATACTACCTTTTGTAACCTTACCGTTGATCTCTATGTCAACTGCTCCCGCACCCCTTCTTCCATCCCCTTGTTCTACTCCGATAGTATCAGGATGCACACCATGTCTCAATCTCAAATAACCCTCAGTCTCTCCGTCATGAGATGATACTTTCACATAATCGCCAAGTTTCAATCCGAATTTTTCAGCAGTTTTTGGATTGATATCAACATAAGTTGTGAATTTTATCTCTTTCATTAGAGCACTTGCTGTATTTGGAGTTGCTATAGCATTTGACTTGTAAGCAAATGCAATCAGAGGAAATTGTTCTTTTGGATAGAGTTTTTCAAATGTCTCTCCACCTACAACTCTTTGCTTGTAGTATTTTACGGTTCCGCTTCTTCTTTTTCCAGTTATTGAATTTTTTGACATTGCAACAGTTTCATTATATACTTGTATAGGTTTTTTATATCTACGAGATATAAATTCACCTTTATAACTTTCTTCAATATCTTGGTATCTTCCACCTCTTGCCATCACATAAGCGGTTTTTCTCCAATTTGCACCACATATCTTCTTAAGTGAAGGAACATACTCTTCAATCCCACTTAATTTTATATCTTCATCACTGGCATCAGGCACAGGCTTGGCATCCATAGCTATATTTTCAAAAGCTCTAAGATAAAAATCTTCAGCTTTGTTAAATGGATACCATTTACCGTCTTGTCCTTTTAAGGCTTTATCTCCAAAACCAGGAAGTCCTAGTTTTTTACCAAGAGCTATGATGAAGCTAATCATCTCTATGGGCTCTCCGTTTTTAAACTTTGCCTGTCTTGGCTGAACTACAGGAAATCTTAGAGTATTTAGCTTTGTTTGATATCCCGCCCAAGCATGAACAACTCCCCATGTTTCAAAAAGAACAGAATCAGGAATGATATAATCAGCATATTTTGATGACTCATTTATGAAAGGATCTACCGCTATAAAAAGAGGTATCGCTTTTTTAGGGTCGCTTATAAGCTCTTTTATATGATTTTCAGCACCGGCTGTTCCATACATAAAGTTTGAATTAAATGTCAGCAAAACATCCAATTTGTATGGATAACCTTTTGCACTATTGGTTATGATTTCACTCTCTAGCGCATTTGTAAAAGGATACCATGTATCTTTTGCGGGATAGGGGTTGATACCTTTTGCTTTTTTCTCTTTGTACTCGTTTGTTTTTTCATAAGCCATTCTTGTTTTATCTATTCTGGTGTGTTTTACTTTGCTCTTTCCTTTGTAACCAAAAAGATTGTATTTTTTGCCGACAAAGTCTTTATAAGCTCCGCCACCGGCACTCATACCGCCCTTATAGTTAAGATTTCCAACCATGGCTCCTAGCATCATCACAGCATAAGTAGTATAAAACCCTGTCGTATGCATTGTTCCACCGTGACAATCAACACTAGCTTTTCTTCCATGGCTTGTAAACTCTTTTGCTACCTCTTTCATTTTCTCTGCACTTACTCCACACTCTTTTGAATACTCTTCAAGGCTCAATTCATTTACATTGACTGATAGCTCGTGAAATGCTGTTTGCACACTGTAAGTTTTACCGTTATATGCGACACTGCCTTTAAAATCAAGAACTGCTTGAACCACATCATTCGAAGATTTTAGAGTATTGTCATTCGCATCCAATACCAATGGAGTTTTTCCATCTCTTAGTATCTTTCCAAAACCCTCTTTATCTTGGATGATAAGATGACTTGAATTTGTCCATGAGCCGTCTTTTAAGGCTTTCATGCCTTTTGCTGATGGGATACTCAAATATTTTTGATTGTAGAGTTTATTGTTTATGATAACTTGCAAAACTCCCATCACAAAAGCTAGGTCAGTTCCGGGGATTATCGGTATCCAGTGACTTCTTCCACCAGCTGCTATAGTATCACTATTTCCTTGCATAGGAGAGACGATAGTATAGGTTATATTTTTTTCGCTTCTAGCACGAGCTAAGAGTTTTCCTTGTCTTTTAAAAGGATTGCCCGCTTGTCCGGGAGGTGT
>JALVWI010000211.1 GCA_027038335.1 Campylobacterales bacterium
AACTTGATTTAAGCAAACAAGGTAAAGTTGATATACTTATGCTTTTTCACCAAGAATTACTCTCCATGAAGATGGATATAAAAGATAAAAAATTTGAAAATATTTTAAAAAAAGAATCCCCATTATTACAACAATCCCTTAAAAAACTAGGCTTTGAAACCTCTATATTTTTTACCAAAAAACAACAAAATAGCTATACTGATGAAACTAACTTTAATAATAGTTTAAATATGGATATAAAAGCATGAAAATCTCATATCAAAAAAATGGGGAGAACAATAGAATTTTACTTCTTGACAAGGAGAACGCTAGATGAAGCAAAAAAAAGCTGTTGCGCTAAAATATGATAATCAAACTCAAAATGTCCCAAAAGTTACTGCAAAAGGCGAAGGACAAATAGCCACAAATATTATAAAAATTGCAAAAGAAAATGATATACCGATACAAGAAGATAAAGATCTAGTAGAAATGCTAAGCAAAATCGAATTAAATAAAGAAATCCCACCAAATCTCTACAAAGCAGTAGCAGAAGTTTTCTCTTTTATATACAGACACTCCAACTAATTTTTATCATATCAAAGTAATATTTTCCAAAAGTTCTATATCATTTTTGCGTATTATTAGGGCATCTACAGTAATTTCCAAATCTATCTTTTTTTTCAAAATATAGTAATTGATAGTTTTTAGTATCTTGTCTAATTTTTTTGGAGTTATAGCATAAATAGGATCAAAATTCTTACCGGATTTTACTTCTACAAAATGTAAAACTCTATTTTTTAAAGCTATGATGTCAATTTCGCCGAATTTTGAGTAAAAATTTCTCTCAATTATTTCAAAACCCATTTCTCTCAAATATTTAGCGGCTTTATCTTCAGCCAAATTTCCGACAGCTCTACTCATAAAACCTCCACTATATCAACTTTGATGGATTTGAATTTTGCTGTTTTTGTTAATTCATCACTTTCATCTCCAAAGAGATAATTTATCTTGCTTTTTGCATGATGAAAAGTACAAAATAGTGTTCCTTTTTTTAGTTTTTTAGTAATTTTTATTTTTAGTGGCGATGTTCGACCATATTTTGAAGATAAAATAACTTCTTTAGTATCTTTAAAAAATTCTTCATCATCTTTGCTTATATGAAGTATATCATCACTATATTTTTTTAAAAGAGTAGGCGAACATTTGGTTTGAGCCGCATTATTATATTGAGATATAACTCTTCCGGTACTTAGATAAAAACCGCTTCTTTTTTTTCTACAAAGTTCCTCAACCATTCCTCTTAAAAAATATCTTCTATAAGTTAAATGTGCTTTTTTATCTTCAGTTCTAAAATTTTCCAAATGCAACCTTTGTACTCCACTTTTGCTTATAGGCCATTGAAGTGCTTGCAATCTATGCTGCTTAAGTTTACTATAACTAGCGCCGCTAAACCTATCTCTTGCTACTTTTCTTACTTCATTCCATATCTCTTCTGAGGAATTATATAAAAAATCAGAATCAAATTCATTTGCTATCGCTACTAGCACTTCCCAATCATCAGGCAAATTACTCTGCACAAGAGGTGATGAAAGCTGTACTCTTCTTTCGGCATTTATATAAACACCCTCTTTTTCATAGGCACTTTTAACTCCAAAAACAATATCAGCCTCTTTTGTTATCTCACTATCAAAAAGTTCTAACACTATCAACAGATCCAAGTTTTTTACAGCATCTTTTATTTTATTTTGATTTGGATGAATATGAGCTATATCTTCACCCATGTTGATAACTGCTTTTACCTTTCCTTCGATCATATCATTTATCATATCAGGAGTTTTTTTACCCTCACGATTTGGAGTTTTATAATCAGGCAAATAATAAGGCAAACACCCCATATCACAAACCCCTTGTACATTATTTTGTCCGCGAAGAGGTATAAGACCCTTACCTTTAGCACCTATATTGCCTGTAATGACTGCTAAGTTGCACATAGCTTCAACCGCATAAGAACCATCAAGATGTTCGGTAACTCCAAGTCCCCAAAGGATCATAGAATTGCTTTTTGCATACTCTCTTGCAACTTTTTTTATAAGTTCACTTAAGTGTTCATAGCCTTTTATATTTAAAAAAAAGTCTGGATTTGCATAAGGATCATTCAGTATCGATTCTCTATACTTCTCAAATCCTATCGCTCTTTTTTTGATATACTCTTTATCTTCCAAGCCTTCAGAAAGTATGACAAAACTTAACATATTAAGTACTAACAAATTACTCTCATAAGGCAAAATTATATCATAAGTAGCACTTGCACTGATATGAGTTTCTCTTATGTCAAAAACTGCTACTCTTTTGCCTTTTCTAAGAGCATTTGTTACTCTTGTAGCGGCAATCGGATGGGCTTCGGTTATATTTGAACCCATTATCAAGATAAATTCAGCCTCTTCTATATCATCAAATGGATTGGTCGCTGCTCCCTCACCTATAACTTGTCTCATTCCTTTTAGACTTGGTGCATGACAAACTCTAGCACAATTATCTATATGAGGACTAAGTATAACTTCACGAATAAATTTTTGAAATATATAACCACTTTCACAACTACTCCTAGCTCCTCCTATGCCTACTATGCTATCACTTCCATATAAGTCTCGTATGCGTTTTAGCTTCCAAGCTACAATTTTATAAGCAAGTTCTAAAGATGGATATATGAACTCTTTATCCTCTTTTATATCATTATTTAATAAAGATTTTATATCTTTTGGAAAGTATAGTTCATTTTTATATAAAAAATTTTTTCTTATCTTAACTGCCGGAAGTCTTTTATCTGAATAAACAAAATTCCAACCCGCCTTACCTTTGACACAGAGTTTTCCTCTGCTTATAGTTGCCTCTTTTTTTGCATAGATTTTTTGTATAGTATTGTCTTTTACAATACCTGTTATCTCACATCCTACTCCACAGTAGGTGCAAATAGAATCTATCTCTTTTACGCTCAATCTTCTATCCTAATCATTGCCGGTGGTTCTTTAACAAACTCTAAATGTTCTATATGCTTTAATGCACTTTTTATCTTTGATTCTTTACATTTATGAGTAGAAAAAAGAAGAGTAGTTCTTTGCTTATTTTTAGATGATTTTTGCAAAAAACTATCTATTGAGATACCAAATTTTGCAAATATAGAAGATGTTTTACTTAAAACTCCGATCTCATCTACAACACTCATTCTTACATAATATTCACTCTTTATATCATCACTTTCAACCAAAGTAAGATGATCAAAACTACCAAGCTTTTTAAATCCAAGCATAGGAGACGCATCTCCCCTTGCGATAGATATAATATCAGATACCACAGCACTAGCAGTTGCATCACCTCCTGCCCCTGCTCCATAGTATAGTGTTTCACCTACAAAATCGCCCACTACACTTATGCCATTCATAACGCCGTCAACTTTTGCTATCATTTGTTCTTTTTTTATAAGAGCGGGATGAACTCTAAGCTCAACTTTTCCTCTTGATTTTTTAGCTATTGCTAAAAGTTTGATATTGTATCCAAACTCTTTGGCAAAAAATATATCCTCTCTTGTGATACCCTCAATCCCTTCGATAAGTATATCTTCCGGTTTTGCATCTATCCCGTAAGCTATAGAAGCCAATATCAAAAGCTTATGGCTCGCATCAAATCCTCCCACATCAAATGTAGGATCAGCTTCCGCATAACCCAACTCTTGAGCCTCTTTTAAAACTTCATCAAAACTTACTCCCTCTTCTATCATCTTTGTAAGCATATAGTTGCAAGTTCCGTTTAATATCCCTTTTATAGAGAGTATCTTGTTTGCGCTAAGACCTTCTCTTAAGGCTTTGATGATAGGAATACCTCCCGCAACACTAGCTTCAAATCCAAAACCTTTTCCCTCCGCTAATTCTTGTAGTTCATATCTATGATAAGCTAAAAGTGCTTTATTGGCTGTAACTACAGACTTTCCTTTTTGCAAAGCTTTTTTTACTATCTCATAAGCTTGTTCTACTCCACCTATAAGCTCAACAACTAAATCTATACTTTTATCTTCTAGTATATCATCTACATTATCACTCAATATAATATCTAAATCTTTATGTTTTTCAAGATTTCTTGCAACTCCTATGGCAGGAACTATCTTAACTCCCGCTCTTGCACTTATAATCTCTTCATTTTCTTGTAAAATTTTAACAACACTACTTCCAACAGTACCAAGACCTATAATTCCTACTTTCAACATTTTTTATCCTCTTTACTTCTAAGATACTGTTTTATATTCCTCGCGGCCTGTCTTATACGGTTATGATTTTCTATGAGAGCAATTCTCACATATTCATCTCCATGCTCTCCGAAACCTATACCCGGACTTACTGCTACTTTTGCTTCATTTAAAAGCTGCTTTGTAAATTCCATACTACCTAAATGTCTTAAAGATTCCGGAATCCTAGCCCATACAAACATTGTTGCACTTGGTTTTTGTATATTCCACCCCGCATTTGCAAAACTTTTTAAAAGCACATCTCGTCTGCCTTTATAAATTTGTGTTATCTCTTTAACACAGTCTTGTGGACCGTTTAATGCAACTGTAGCAGCAACTTGAATAGGAGTAAACATACCATAATCAAACCAGCTTTTTATCTTTTGCAAAGCTCCTATAAGTTTTGGATTGCCCACTATAAAACCTACTCTCCATCCTGCCATATTATAACTTTTACTAAGAGTAAAACTCTCAACTGCAACATCTTTAGCACCTTCAACTTCAAAGATAGAAGGAGTTTTATACCCATCATAAGTAAGATCAGCATAAGCTATATCACTTAGTATATAAAATCTCTCTTTTTTGGCAAGCTCAATCAACTTCTCATAAAAATCTTTTTTTACAGTTACGGTTGTAGGGTTGTGAGGAAAATTTACCACTACAAATTTCGGCTTTGGCATAGACTCTTCTATACTATTTTTTAAACTTTCAAAAAATTTATCATAATCAAGCTCATATTTTTCATTATAAAAAAATGGCATTTTGACAACATTTCCACCCGCTATGATAAAAGCATGAGTATGTATGGGATAAGCAGGCTCTGGAACTATCGCCACATCTCCGGGATTGGTAATGGCTTGAACTAAATGAACATATCCTTCTTTGCTTCCCATGGTCGCCACTGCCTCTTTTTCAGGATCTAGTATAACTCCATATCTTCTTTCATACCAGTCAGTTATAGCTAGACGAAGTTTAAAGATACCTTTACTAACGGAGTAACCGTAATTTTTCGGTTTTTGTGCTGCTTCAACGAGCTTCTCAACTATATGATGGGGTGTAGGACCATCTGGATTACCCATAGAAAAGTCTATGATATCCTCACCGGCATGTCTTGCTTTCATTTTTATCTCATTGATTTCGGCAAAAACATAATTTGGAAGTCTATTTATCGCATTAAATTGTATCTCTTGAAACATTTTGTATCCTTATTTGCTATATATTTTTAAACCAGAACGGATATTGCTTAGTGTATATTTGTCATCTATCATGATATATTTTGTATTTTGAGGAATATTTAGCTTTAAGCTTTTTGCTATTTCATCACTTGTATAAATAGAAAGAATATCCAAAGCTTTATCATAAAAAACTATATAAGGATGCCATCTATTTAAAGGATAACTCTTTATGTAGAGAGTTTGAAGTGTATTATCCAATCCAAGCCAATAGCTATTTATAGGCTTTTTAAGCTCATAGCTTACCTCAGGAATAATTTTTTTGGTTATCAGCCTAGCATCTGTAGTAGATATAAAATAGTGCCAATTAGTTTTTTCTTTTGTTTCTATATCCGTAATAAAACATCCATATTTTTTTAATTCATTTGCCAATATTACAGGATCAACAAGATACTCAGTATTCATTTGAATCTCCCAAGAAAAACTATCATCTGAATTTACAGCTTTTTTTGTAATATAAAAATTAAACCCCATAGAATTTAAAATGCTATTTAAAATTTTTAAAAAAAGAAGGGAGTTTCCTTTGGTTTCAAAAGTTATATTTACACTATTTGATTTCTTAAGATCAAGTCTCAAAAAACCATTTTTTTTCAACACTTTTAATATCTTTATTATTTTTATACTTCCATCACTTTTATAGTATTGTTTTTTATCCCCCAAGAGAATATTGATAATCTTCTTAGTACTATAATAATTATTTTCTCCCATAAAACTTTTTATCTTATCATCAACCATGTCACCAAAGGCGATGGAGGAAATAAGAAAAAAAGATAAAATTATCTTTACCAATATTTACCTTTATTAAGTTTGATAAACTCATCTTTGCTGATTTGTGTCACATTACCGTTTTTGACCAAAAGTCTAACTGGACTTAGAGTATTAAAATCTATTATTTTATCTTTATAATAAATCTTAAAATGTCCATGACCGGTTGCTATAATATAAGAATTATTTTTAGTTATAGTTATATTTGTATCTCTTAGATATGATTTCTTTTTATAACTTTTAAGATCTATCACGCCTACCCATATCCTATTTTTAGGTACAATAGTTACGACATATTTAGTACCTATTATATTGTTTGGAATTTGCTTTTTCATCTTTGAAGATGCAAAAGTAACTTTATTGATCTTAGTAGTAATATTTTTTTCTTTTGATATATTTTTAGATATCTTTTTCTCTGTTTTTTCAACTGTTATGATATTCTTTTTTTGAGAGAGATATATATCGGTGCTTATATTTGCATCAGAGATATTTGACTTAACTTGAACATTTTTGGTCAAATTTTCTTCTGTGGCATTTGTTTCATCAGTTTTTATACCTGAAATATTCTGGGCTTCTTTGACAACTCTATTTTCACTAGAGATTGCTTGATTTGATGTAGTATTATATCCTATATTTAAATAAAGTATATACAAAATTCCTACACCTACGATAAAAAAAAGTATCAAGATAATAAGTTTAGAAAATGTTTTAGCAGGAGGTTTTGGAGGAGCTATAAAAAACTCTTTTGCTGCATCTTTGCCCTGCTCTTTCAAATAAGTTAAAAATTTCTCTTTTTTATCACTAAGATCAACTTTATATTCTCTTTCAAGTATCTTGATAAATCCAAGTCCTTTTGTTTTGCTCAATTTATCAAACTCTTCATTTTTCAAATATTCTAAATCTTTTATATCTATAAGAGTCTTTTTTGCAACCTCTTTTAAATCTACTTTATCAAAAAAATCAATATCATCCATTTGCAATCCTATCGCATATGATAGCTGAAGCAGCACTTACATTTAAAGAGTCAAAGTCTCTAACCATATTTATCGTAATTTTTTCATCCATTTTTGATATTATTTTATTTGGTATGCCTTCCCCTTCACTACCTAAGTATATAGCTTTTTTGTTACCAAATTTTATATCTCTTATATCTTTACCTCCAAAGCCGGCTCCATAAACCTCAAATCCCGCCATTTTCAATTCATTTAGCAGATCTAATGCATTAGTTTGCAATACCATAGGCATATTGAGCATTGCTCCGGCACTACTTCTTATAATAGGCTCCAAAGAAAAATGCTTTTGAGCTGTTATGATAATAGCATCTACTCCAAAAGCATAAGCCGATCTTACGATAGCTCCTATATTGCCGACATCTGTTATATTGTATAAAACTAGCAAAAAATTACTACTATCTTTTATATCTTTAAATTCGGCAAAATCAATATCTTTTATAGCAAGCAAAAATCCTTGATGATTGCCACCCTTAGCCATTGCTTGAGCTTTTTTAAAATCAACCTTGATTATCTTTTTTCCAAGATTTTGCAATCTATAAAAAAGTTTTCTGTCTATCTCTTTTTGGAGATAAATTTCTTCAATTATTTCAGGAAAATTTTCCAAAATATATAAAGATACTTGTTTTCCGTATACTATCATCTAGTGATTTTATCAAAAAAATATTAAAAAGGGTATTAAATCTTGATTCGTGATTTGTGATTTGTAAATAGTGGCTTTTGAACTCCTAGCAACTAATCATGAGTTGCAAGTTACAAGTTGCTCATATATCTCTTTGACACTTTTACCGCTTATTTTGCTCAAAAGTTTTGCTTTTTGTTTTTTTGGAATCTCCAAAGATAATATATCATCTTCAGTTATATTTGAAGTCTCTTTTTTCTCACCCTTTATGATGACTACCCACTCTCCTTTTAAATTCTCTTTTTCAAAAAGCTTTGTAAGATTATAAGAATTATCTTTATACCATTTTTGATGAAGCTTTGATATCTCTTTTTGCACAAAAAGCTCTCTTTTTGGAGACAGGGTTGTTATCTCTTCAAGAAGTTGTTTTATCCTATGGGGAGCTTCATAAAGTATGGTATTGTAGCCGTTATTTAGTATATCGTTTAAAAGTATTTTTCTATCTTTATTCTTATGAGGCAAAAATCCAAAAAACAAAAACTCTTTTTCATCAAAACCACTTGCTGCATAAGCGGTAACGGCAGCATTAGATCCGGGCAAGACTTCATATTTTATATTATATTTTTGCACATATTGTATCAGTTTTACTCCCGGATCACTGATACAAGGCATTCCTGCATCGCTTAGATAGACAATATTTTTTTCAAATATTTTTATATCAAGCAAATCTATAACACTTTGTTCATTATGAGAGTGTAGAGAATAAAACTTTTCTATTTTATATTTTAAGGAAAACTTTTCACTCAAAATCCCTAAAAGTTTTTTTGTTACTCTCGTATCTTCACAAAAAAGTATATCTGCTTTCGCAAGTATTTCCAGTGCTCTTAGTGATATATCTTGAATATTTCCTATGGGAGTGGGTATAAGATAAAGCATAGCGTAAGGAGTCAAAAGACTCCTTATTGAAGATTATTTTAAATTATATTTTTTCTTAAATTTTTCAACTCTACCTGTTGCATCAACTATTTTTTCACTACCTGTAAAAAATGGATGACAAGCATTGCATATATCTATTCTTATCTCCGGTTTGTTTGACATAGTAGTAAAACTATTTCCGCATGCACATGTAACATTTGACTCAACATATTCAGGATGAATACCCTTTTTCATTTTAATATTCCTTCTTTTATTATTATTTCCTAATTCCCTGAAGTAAAAAAACGCAACAGACTCCCATTTAAAAGAGCCTGCTGCTATATAGGGGAGGGGAAATGAAATTATATCAAAAAAAACTCACAAAATCAAGC
>JALVWI010000212.1:0-2396 GCA_027038335.1 Campylobacterales bacterium
TACTCAAATGTAGATGCCATACTTGACGGAGATATTACAAAAGTGATGGAAGATGTACTGATAGCTTTGAAATGAGGATTTAGGATTTAGGATTTTAGGTTTTAGGTACTAATTACGAGTTACAAGTTACTAATCAAAAAAGGAGAAATATGAGATATACGGTCGAAGCGATGCTTACACAGCTTGGTTATACTATAAATGAGAGTGTAAAAAAACAGATGGAAAATATCATAAACAATACAAAAAATTTTATGGATATTCAAAAACATATTGTTCAGCTTAATGATGCATTGAAGCCTTTTCAAGCATATATTGCTATGTCAAATTCAAATAATTATCTAAAGATAAAAAATGAATCTCCTAAAGAGAGTTTGCAAAAAGTTGACGAGATGATACATGAATGGGCAAAAAAATATAAAATAGATTTACAAAAAGTAGAAGGTAAAGAGACATATTATATACTGGGAAAAAGTTAAACCTTCCTTCTTATGGTTATCTTTTTGGGTGTAAAAAGCTCAGTCGCTTTTTTTACAAATGGGTCATCTAGTATATTTTCCTCTTTTGATTCATTATCTTTATTTTCAAGATGAGAGGCTATACAAGAAGATGGTGTATCAATTTCTTTAGTTGATTTGGTATCTTCTTCTTGATGGGAGTTTTTGTTTGTCGGTATAGTTTTTTCATCTTGACATGGCAACATGGAGATGGATGAATTTAAACCAAAAATATCTTTTACAAAGTGTTTTATGATACCAGAAGCAATTCTTAGAGTTTTTTTACACTCATTTTTGGCACAACTTTCAAGGGTAAGTATGTCATCTTTGAAGCTAACAAATTTTACATTATCCTCAAAACATTTGCCCGTATCATAATTTCTATCATACAAAGATGTGATAAGTTTTTTATATTTTAGTTTTTCTGCCGGTTCCTTTTCTTTTATTTGATTGGTTTTATTTTGCTCTTGTTTTAGTGTATCGGCATTTTTATTATTGTCTTTTGGTTGGACTTTGATGGTTTTACTAGGTTTGGATGTCTTTATATCTATGCTATTTTCTATAGAGTTGATAAGTTCATCTATTGTTTTTACTTTTGTTGCTTCGAGTAGCTTGAAAAAGAGTAATGATATGACAAAGCCACTATCTGCATTTAAAAAAAGAAGATTTTTTGCTTCACTTAAAATCCTAAAAAATCTATCATAAAGCAGTGTAGAAAATCTTATATCATTATTGAAAAACGAATTTTTAAGATAAGCTATCATTTCATCTATGACAACTTCACTTTCATAACTTTCAAGCTCTTTTACGATAGATAACAGCTCTTTTTTATCATTTTTAAATATAACTTCAAAAAGATGATCTAAAAATTCAGGATCTATAAGCCCCAACATATCTGCAACACTTTTGGTGTCTATAAAACCATTTGTATAAATGATAGCTTGGTCTAAAAGAGTTAAAGTATCTCTTAGTGAACCGTTACCTGAGCGACTAAGCATATCAAGTGCTTCGTCTTCATACTTTATATCTTCTTGATTTAAAATATATTCCAAATGGTGTTTTATATTTTTAGCACTTATCCTTTTAAATCTAAAATGTTGTGTCCTAGATAGTATGGTAGCAGGTAGTTTTAAAGGATCAGTTGTAGCTAAGATAAATTTTATGTATTCCGGCGGCTCTTCAAGGGTTTTTAAAAGTGCATTAAAAGCTTCGCGAGTTAGCATATGAACTTCATCAATGATAAATATCTTATATCTTGCCATATTTGGTTTATATTTTGTTTGCTCTATCAAATCTCTTATGTCATCTATCTTTCTACTGCTAGCAGCATCCATTTCGATGATATCTATGTGTCTATTTTCATTTGTAGCAAGACAATTTTCACAAATTTCACAAGGTTTGGCTGTCGGTCCCTTATCACATACTAAGGCTTTGGCAAATATTCTAGCTGTTGAAGTTTTTCCACTTCCTCTTAACCCTGAAAAAAGATAGGCATGGGAAAGTCTTTTTGAAGATAAAGCACCTGTTAGAACTTGTGTGATGGCATCTTGACCGATAAGTTCTTCAAAAGTTTTTGGTCGATATTTAAGTGCTAAAACCTCAGTCATATTTTCCTCTTTATAAAATGGTGATATATTTTACAATAAAGAAGCTGAAAAATAGGTAGAAAAGAGTTGAGGATTTAGGATTTAGGTTTTAGAGTTGATATATAGGTATTACATTTTCAATTTTCAATTATCGAAGTCTCCTAGCCACTCTTTGGCGATCTCTTTTAGGTGTGAGGGATTTTCTGTGGCGTAAAATTTTATATTTGTTTTATTACTATTTTTTTTGAGGTTATAATGTAATTTTAGATACTCTACTATGGCATTTCCTGAGTGGATAAGTGTAGTATTTGGAAAA
>JALVWI010000212.1:2496-9169 GCA_027038335.1 Campylobacterales bacterium
GTGTGAGGGATTTTCTGTGGCGTAAAATTTTATATTTGTTTTATTACTATTTTTTTTGAGGTTATAATGTAATTTTAGATACTCTACTATGGCATTTCCTGAGTGGATAAGTGTAGTATTTGGAAAATATTTTTTGTACTCTTTTTCTATGAGAGGGAAATGAGTACATCCCATGATAAGAGCGTCTATAGAGTTTATATTTTTAAAATAGTGGTTCATTGTAGCATTTACAATATCACCGCTGTAAATCTTTTCTTCAACCAAGGGTACAAAAAGAGGAGTAGCCTTTTGAGTTATATTTTTATATCCATAAGATTGTAAAAGTTTTTTATATTTTTCACTTTTGATAGTTGCTTTTGTTCCAGTTATAACAAGCTTTGCATTTTTATCTTTTATTTTATTTGTTACGGCAATAACTCCGGGTTTTATTACTCCAACTACAGGAAAAGGTGCAACTTCTCGTAGTTCGTCTATAGCATAAGCACTAACACTATTGCATGCAACGATAAGAAGATCTATATCAAAATTTTTAAAAAATTCTAATGCTTCAAGTGCATATCTTATGATAGTATTTTTATCTTTTGGACCGTAAGGAACCCGTGCGGTATCTCCGTAGTAAATAATCTCTTCAAATAGTTTCTCTTGCAAAAGAGATTTAACGACACTTAATCCTCCAACCCCACTATCAAACACGCCGGCTTTTATCATATAAAACCTTTATTTAAGCTCTTAGCATTCGGTACTATTTAGTCATTCATTATAGATAAAAATTCTTTATTGTCTTTAGTTTTTAAGAGTTTTGAATAGAGGAATTTCAGAGCTTCTATCTCTTCCATTTGGCTTATAGCGGTTCTTAATGCCCAGATTTTTGGTAAGTCATCTTTATCTACCAAAAGTTCCTCTTTTCTTGTGCCTGATTTGACTATATTGATAGCCGGATATATTCTTCTGTCTGATATATGTCTATCAAGGATAATTTCACTATTGCCGGTACCTTTAAACTCTTCAAAAATAACTTCATCCATTCTTGAGCCTGTATCAACTAGTGCGGTTGATATGATAGTAAGACTTCCGCCGTTTTCTATATTTCTTGCTGCTCCAAAAAATCTTTTTGGTTTATGAAGTGCATTTGCATCAACACCGCCGCTTAGTACTTTTCCGCTACTAGGAGTTACTGTGTTGTAAGCTCTTGCAAGTCTCGTAATAGAATCAAGTAGTATAACCACATCTTTTCCTATCTCAACTCTTCTTTTTGCTTTTTCTATAACAAGTTCAGCAACTCTTACATGATTGTTGGCTGAAAGGTCAAAAGTAGAACTATAAACATCACCTTTGACACTTCTTTGCATATCTGTAACTTCTTCAGGTCTTTCATCTACCAAAAGGACGATAAGTTCTACTTCAGGATGATTGTGTGTAATTCCATGAGCCAACTCTTTTAAAAGCTCTGTTTTACCGCTTCTTGGGGGTGCAACTATGAGAGCTCTTTGTCCTTTTCCTATCGGTATAAAAAGATCAAGCACTCTTCCGGTTAGTTTCAAAGGATCATACTCGAGTTTTAGCTTTTGAGTAGGATATAAAGGAGTTAAATTTTCAAAAAGAGGTCTATTTCTACTCTCTTTCATAGGAAGATAATTTATAGCTTCTATCTTTAAAAGTGCATAGTATCTCTCTTGATCTTTTGGCGGTCTAACTTGTCCTGTTACTACATCTCCCGTTCTTAAAGCAAACTTTTTTACTTGAGTTGCACTTACATAAGCATCATTAGCACTGTCGCTTAGGTTTTCATCTACTGCTCTTAAAAATCCATATCCTTCATGAGTTATCTCTAAAATTCCTGTAAAAAGTATATATCCGCCCTTGCTTGTTTGGGATTTGAGTATCTCAAACATCAAATCTTGTCTTTTATATTGGTTTGGATTTTCTATACCTAGACCAGAAGCTATATTTATAAGTTCTTCTATATTTTTTTTACGAAGTTCTTCTATCCTATAACCTTCAACAGGAATATGCGTTCTTTTTCCATTATATTTTTTTCCGTTTGTAACGGTACTATTGGCATTTTTATTTTGTCCATTTTGTCTTGAACTATCTGAAGTGTTCATTCTACCTTCTTTTTGTTTTATTTGGGTTGTTGTAGTTTTTGAAGCGGTATGCTAAAAGTTTTTATAAATGTATTTTATAATAAGTTATGATTTTTGTCAAATAAAAAAACATTATCTTTTGTATAGAGGATAAAGTTCCGATTCTTCTATCTCTATTCTTGATTGTAAAATTTTTCCTATTGCATTGAGTTCACTTTTAAAAAGACCTAGGTATTGGTCGTTGAATTCTACAGTTTCGTATTTTTTTAAAAAGCTAAAAACATTTTTGTATATCTCTTCAGCCGATTTTGACATCTCATCTATAAAATCCTCATCCTCCATATCTTTGTAATAATTTTTAAGATATGTATAAAGTTGTATTTTTTCACTGTAATTGTGGATCTCAAGATTTACTTTAAATGCTTTAAGGTATTGTTTAAGAGTTTTATATTTTTTGTTTTGAGCAGTTTTTGCAATTTTAGTAAATTCTTTTACAAGCTCTCTGTGTTCATTAATAAGTGTTTGTATGAGGTTGTTGTTGTATGGTACTCCTACATTTTTGGATAAATGTAGATTTTCATCAGTTTTTATTTGCTCATCAGTTTTTCCAAATATCTTGCTAAAAAAACCCATTTCAAACCTCCTTTAAAATTCTTATCATTTATAGTATACTATTTTAATTCTTAAATTATTTTTGTTTGTTTACTTTCAGCTAAAATGTTCTATAATTCATTATTCAAAAAAGAGGGGATAGTTTTGTCCAAAATTGTTTGTGATCATTGCAAGCTGGAATTTGATGAAAAAGTAATGATCAAAGATGAGATAAATGGAGAGATAAAATATTTTTGTTGTAAAGGTTGCCAAGGTATTTATCATCTTTTAAGAAGCGAAGGACTTGATGACTTTTATGATAAGTTGGGCAACAATAAACTTGAACCGCCAAAAGAGTTAAATGATGATTTACATAAATTTGATCTTGAGGGTTTTAAGAAAAAATATATAACAGAAAAAAATGGACTTTGTGAAATAAATCTTATCATAGAAGGTATCCACTGTTCAGCTTGTGTGTGGTTAAATGAAAAAGTACTTCATCAAACAGAAGGAATTGTAGAAGCAAGTATAAATTATACAAACAATAAAGCTAAAATTGTTTGGGATCCTGATACTATAAAATTATCTAAAATTATAGAAACTATAAGAGGTATAGGATATAACGGTTATCCTTATGATCCAAAACTTCAGGAAGAAAAAGCAAATAAGGCAAGAAGAGATTATTACTCAAGACTACTTGTAGCTATATTTGCTACAATGAATATCATGTGGATAGCTATCGCTGAATATACGGGGTATTTTACCGGTATGAGAAGTGATATGAAAAATGTTTTAAATATTGCTGAGTTTATACTCGCTACACCTACACTTTTTTATACCGGATGGATTTATTTTAAGGGTGCATATTTTGGACTTAAAAATAGATTTGTCAATATGGATGTTCTTGTCGCTACCGGTGCAACTCTAGCTTATGTTTACTCTATATATGCAATGGTTAGCGGAAATGGAGAAGTGTATTTTGACTCTGTAACGATGATAGTTACTTTTGTGTTTATCGGTAAGTATCTTGAAGTTTTAAGTAAAAAAAGTGCAGTTGATAGTATGGATAGCATACTTGGTTCGATCCCTACCGAAGTATTGGTAGTGCTTGGAAATGAAAAAACTTTGGTACCTGTTGAAGAGATAAAAGAGGGCGACATCATAGAGATAAAGCCCGGAGATAAGATAGTCATAGACGGAGTTATCATTTCAGGTGAAGGAAATTTTGACTTATCAAGTTTGACAGGAGAAAGTGAGCCTGTACATAAAAAAGAGGGTGAAGAGATCATTAGCGGATCAGTTGGACTTGATAGTGTTATAAGATATAGAGCAACAAAAGAGTATGCAAGTTCTATGCTTTGCTCTATTGCTACTTTGCTTGATGAATCTATCACAAAAAAGCCTCATATAGAAAAACTTGCAGATGTGATCAGTGGGTATTTTTCTTTTGTTATACTCTCTTTGTCTGCTATAACATTTTTATTTTGGTATTTTTATATAGGAAGCGGATTTGAGAGAGCTTTGATAGTGGCGATTTCAGTTATCGTCATAGCTTGTCCTTGTGCTTTAGGACTTGCTACTCCCATGGCAACACTCATAGGTATAGGGGTGGCTTCAAAGAAAGGTATCCTTTTTAAAGAAGCCTCTTTTTTAGAGAGTATGGCAAAAAGTGATACCTTAGTGCTGGATAAAACAGGAACTATAACAGAAGGTAAGCCTAAAGTTATCAAATTTGACAAAGTTGAAGAGTTTGATATGGATATTTTATATTCACTAGTCAAATCCTCTAAACATCCTATCAGTCAAGCCATTGTGCAATATTTACAACAGCATTATGAAGATGTCAAAGAGATAGAGTTAAAAGATATGAAAAATATAGAGGCAAGGGGTATAAGTGCAAATTGTGGTGGAAAAAAGGTTTTTGGAGGTAATGTAAAACTTATAAAAGAGATGGGGTTGGAATTTGATAAAGAGTATGAAAACAGTATCTTTATCTTTGCTATTGATGATAAGATAAAAGCACTATTTGAGTTAAAAGATACTCCAAAAGAGGGAGCAAAAGAGGCAATAAAAGAGATAAAAAAGATGGGTTTAAAAACTATAATGCTAACAGGTGATAATGAAAAAGTAGCAAAGAAGATTGCCGGTGAAGTAGGTATAGATATCATATATCATTCACTTTTTCCAAAAGATAAAGCTGATATTGTTGAGAACTTACAAAAACAAGGCAAGATCGTTATAATGGCTGGAGACGGTATAAATGATGTGTTGGCATTATCTTTGAGCGATATAGCCGTAAGTATGGGAAGTGGAGCGGAAGTGAGCGTGGAAGTGAGTGATGTTGTTTTGCTCAATGATGATATAATGGCTTTAAAAGATGCTATAAAACTAAGTAAAAGAGTTTATCTAAACATAAAAGAAAACCTTGTGCTTTCCGCTGTTTATAACTCTATAACCATACCTTTAGCGATGATGGGATATGTTATACCGTTGGTTGCGGCTTTGAGTATGTCTCTTAGTTCACTTTTGGTTGTCGGTAATTCGTATAGGATTAAATTAAAAATTAAAAATTAAAAATGAACAATTTGGTAGGTGTAAAATGAGTAGTGGGATTGTTGCTATAATGTTAGGGGTTTCTACTTTTTTAGGGGCTTTGGGGCTTTGGGCACTTTTATGGGGTCTTAGAACCGGACAGTTTGATGATCAAAAAAAGTTTTTAGAAGGTGCAAAATTTGATAGTGAGGATGAATTGAATGATGCTGTAAATTTGGAAAAAAGAAAAAAAGAGATAAAGAAGAAGAAGGAGCAAAAGAGATATGCTCCTCCTGATTGATTACTTAATAGTTGCTATATAGTTAGCTACAGCTTTGATCTGAGCATCGCTATAAGAAGCTACTTGACCTTTCATAACACCTTTCATAGGACCACCGAAAGTTCCAGCTTTATAGCCCTCAAGTGCTTTTACTATCTCATCAGCTTTCATACCTTTAACAACTTTAGAAACACCAAGTGCTTTTTTGCTAAAGTCAGCACCATGACAACCTGCACACTTTGCAGTCAAAGCTTTACCGTCAGCTGCCATCAAAGACAACGCACCAGCAGTTACTAATGCAGCAATTACTAATTTTTTCATATATACTCCTTAAAATTTGTCTTGTTATTATATCTATTTTTTCTTTATAAAAGCTTATTTTTAAAGTCAGCTTTTATCTCTTATGGAAGTAAACCCATTTTTTTACTATAATATGCAAATTTTATATGTAGGGGCTTTATGAAAAAGATATGTAAAACTTTATTTTTGGTTTTATTGTGTCCTCTTATGGTATTTTCTAATGAAAGCAGTTGCAAAGAAAGTAACTATTTGAATTTTCAAAAAGATAAAAATCAAAGCGAAATGGCATTGCAACAGTTGATTCAAAAAAATCCAAAAGATATGGAGTGTGTTTTAAAACTTATACATATATATCTTAAAAATGGTAAAATTGAAAAGGGACTTGAACTTTTAGTCCAAGCCGACAAAATTGATCCCGAATTTTTAAAAGATAAAAAAATTCATAAAATTCTAAAAATTGCTAAATATTTAACCAATCTAAAGAAAAAAGCTATAAAAAATAATGATATAAACTCTTGGAATATTTTAGGTGCAACTTACTATAAAATGGGTGTATTTAATGAATCTATTAAAGCTTATAATAAAAGTTTACAAATTGCTCCTAAACAAATAGATGCAAGACTTACTTTGGCATTAGATCTTTCAAGAACCAATCAAGCTTATAGGGCTATAGAAGAGTTGTCAAAAGTTATATCTTTGGATAAATACAATTTTTATGCATACTATTACACCGGAAAAATTTTGAAATATCAGATAAAAGATACAAAAAAAGCCAAATCTTATCTTGAAAAAGCAAAAAATTTATGCAAAAAAGAGAAAAAAAGTTTTAAACCTATTATCTATCAAGAGTATATGAAAGATCTTAAAAATGAAACCAAAGAGTAAA
>JALVWI010000213.1 GCA_027038335.1 Campylobacterales bacterium
TACTTTTTTGGGATTTTAGAAATTCATAAATTTTTGCTTGCACTTAATTCCTCATTTTGATCATCTTTTTTTATTTGACATTCACCCTCAAAGATAGAGCCTGACTCTACCATCAAATCACAAGAAACTATACTTCCTAAAATTTTACCGCCTTGCAATAACTCTATACTATCACATTTGGCATTTCCTTCAAATACACCGCTGATGATAAGTTTATTTGCCTGCAATTCTCCGGAAAATATCCCCCCTTTTCCGATACTTACGATATTATCAGAATCAACCCTGCCTAAAACTTCTCCATCGATATGCAATCTACATTTTAAATGAAACTCTCCATCTATTTTGGTACCTGCTGCGATGAGAGTTGTATTTGAGCTTGAATCGCTTTTATCAAAGATTGCCACTTTACTCTCCTTACCTTTTTAAATATATAATCAAAATTACTACTATCCCACTTTGCAAAATAGTATGGGTTTAGAAATCTTTGTAGATACATTATCCCATAATGTAAATGATGAGCGGTTGATAAGCCTGTACTTCCTACAAGACCTATAACATCTCCCTTTTTTACAAATTGAGCATTTTTTACCAAAACTTTTTTTAAATGTCCAAAAAGTGTCTTAAAACCGTAGTTGTGATCTATTATGATGAGATTGCCGTATCCGCTTCTTTTACTGTACCCTGCAAATTCCACTATGCCGTCTGCCGTTGCTATGATCTTCTCTCCTGTTTTTGCCCTTAGATCAAGCCCGGGATGGTACTCTTTTCTTTTTGTTATAGGATTGATACGCCATCCAAATTTACTTGTTATACCATTATATGAAACGGGAAATCCATTTGGTATATTTAGTAAAAATAGTTTCTTTTGTAAAGAGTTAATTTTAAGAATATCTATCCTCGCTTGAATGCCTTGTGTCAAATCTTGCTTCAAACCCATTGTTTCTTCTAAGTCGGATATTTTATCATTTAATTCACTAAGTTTCTCTTTTTTCTTATCTATTTCAAATGTCAAATTGTTAATCTTTTTGTATAAAATTTCATTTTGACCCAGTAAATTGCTATTTCTTTTTTTATAAATAATTTCTCTTTGATTGATCTCTTTTACTTTGGTATTTAAATATTTTATATAAACTCCTCCGATTATAAAAAGCAAAGCTATTGTCAACATTATATAGAGTGCCACTCTTTTAATAATTTGATTTAAAGTATAATGCTTAGAACCGTTTATATCAGAAATGATTATGGTAAATTTATTTCTCAAAAAAATTCCTTAAAAACTCTTCTATAACACTAAAAGAGCCAAATACTAGATAATCTTCCTCATCTTCAATCTTTACAAAATTACCCGCTTCAAGACCCGTTTTTATGATACTCTCTTTCAATGTCTCCTCATCTTCAATCCTACTATTTCTTACTTTTAAAATTTCTACTCTTTTTATGATGGGTTTTAATATTTGAAGAATTTGTTTATAATCTTTATCTTTATAACTATTGTAAACTAAAATAACTTTCTTGTTGCCAAAATATTTTTTAAGAGCATTTGCCGCTAAAACATTATGTCCTACATCTATAGTAATATTTTTAGCGATTTTTTGACATCTACCCATTATCACAGGAATTTCAAAGTCAAGTTTATCTATGCTAAAGCCCAAATATTTATAAGCACTAAGGGCTAATGAAAAATTATCTCTTAAAAAAATGGGTAAGTTGTGAAAATTTGCAAAGTTATCGATATATCTTTTATCTTTGTCATCCAATAACTCCTCAAACCTATATAGCTTAAAGTATTTGGTTTTTGATAATTGCTCGGCAATGTTATATACTTCTTGAAAATGCTGTTTACCCACAATAGCACATTTTTGGATAGAGTTTAGCTTAGTTTGAGCTATTTTTTTGATAGTTTCCCCCAAAAACTCTTGATGATCATAATCTATAGGGGTTACTAAAGTCAAAATATTATCAAAAACAGCGGTTGCGTCATACTCCCCGCCCATACCGGCTTCTAGTATAGCAAAATCACACTTTTCAAAAAGTTTCGTAGCAAGAAGTGTGGTGTATTCAAAATA
>JALVWI010000214.1 GCA_027038335.1 Campylobacterales bacterium
TACTGGCTCTCTCTACCGCTTCGGCGATTTTGGGGCTTATTTTTCTTTTTTGGATACTTACAACTCTGTTTTTAAAAGGGGTTAGTTCGCTTGATTGGTCACTTTTTACAAAAGATTTGGTTAACGGGGGTCTAAGGAACTTGATATTTGGTCAATTTGTTATGGCTTTGATAGCAACTATCATAGGTGTACCCCTTGGGATGCTAGCTGGAATTTACTTAAGAGAATATGGTCATGGAAAGTATGCAAATATCATAAGAGACTTAAGCGATATCATGATGAGTGCCCCTTCTATTGTCATAGGTGCTTTTGTATTTGCCTTGTTTGTTGCTCCTTTTGGAGGTATAAACGGCTGGGCGGGAGCCATCGCACTTGCAATTATGCTTATTCCTATAGTTATCAGCACAACTGACAATATGCTCTCACTCGTTCCAAAAGAGTTAAGAGAAGCCGGTATTGCTCTTGGTGGAAGCAAACATAAGGTGATCTTAGATATAATTTTAAAAGCGGCAAAAGTAGGGCTTATGACAGGCATACTTTTAGCATTTGCCAGAGTGATAGGAGAAACCGCACCTTTGCTTTTTACTTGTGGAACAAACAGCTTTTGGACAACAGATCTAAATAATGCATTTCCATCATTAACGGTAAGCATTTATAACTTAGCAAATTTTCCGACAGATAAAGCAAGAAATTTGGCTTGGGCAGCATCTTTTATCTTGACTGTCATAGTACTTATCATAAATTTGACAGGTAGATTTATAATACGAAATAAAAAAAGGAAGAGCAAATGACTCTAGCAATGAATATAAAAAAGTTTTATTTTACTTATGCGGGAGCTCAAAATCCAACTCTAAAAAATATAAATATGCCGATAGAAAAAAATAAAATTACAGCTCTTATAGGACCTAGCGGATGCGGTAAGTCAACACTTCTTAGAAGTATGAATAGAATCCATGACCTTTATCCGGGCAATAAATATGAAGGTAAAATAGAGCTTTTAAAT
Organism: Campylobacterales bacterium; assembly: GCA_027038335.1. Taxonomy (GTDB): domain Bacteria; phylum Campylobacterota; class Campylobacteria; order Campylobacterales; family JALSKU01; genus JALSKU01. The sequence goes on from JALVWI010000214.1 coordinate 1,004, forward strand.
GAAAAAAGCGGCAAAATGGAGAATATCCTTGATATAAAAAAAGAGAATGAATTTATAGAGCTTCGTCAAAAAGTCGGTATGATTTTTCAAAAGCCCACCCCATTTCCTATGAGTATCTTTGATAATGTTGCTTATGGGCTTAAGATAATGGGGATAAAAAATAAAACTGAGTTAAAAAACAGAGTAGAGGAAGCTTTAAAAGGGAGTGCTTTGTGGAGTGAAGTAAAAGATAGGCTAAATGAGTCTGCTATGGGGCTAAGCGGTGGACAGCAGCAAAGGCTTTGTATCGCTAGAGCTGTTGCGGTTAGACCTGAAGTATTGCTTTTTGATGAACCTACTTCAGCACTAGATCCTATAAGCACTGCCGCCATAGAGGAACTTATAGCAGAGCTTAAAAAAAACATAAGTATAGCCATAGTGACTCACAATATGCAACAAGCAAGCCGTATAAGCGACTATACGGCATTTATGTATCTTGGGGATTTGGTAGAGTTTAATCAAACAGAAAAAATTTTCTTAAATCCTAAAGAGAAGCAAACAGAAGATTATATCACAGGGAGATTTGGATAATGTTAGATAATTATGTAGAAGCGGTCAAGAAAATACAAGATTCTATAAAAGAGATACTTGAGAGTATTTTTGAAGCAAATAAAATTTTTTTAAGTGCAGCGGTTGATGAGTGCAATGAAGATGAGTTTGATAAAGCAAGAGAGAAGCTTAAAAATATAAGTTCCAAAGTTGATGATATAGATAACTCTATCATAAAAGTTTTAGCTCTTTATTCACCTGAAGCTAAAGACTTAAGGGAGGTTGTGGCATACTTTAAGATAGATAATGAACTCTTAAGAGCAGCATCAAATAGTAGAAGCCTTATAAGAGGTTTTAAAGATAATTGTTATATGGTTGATAAAGAGATCATAACTGAGTATCTTGTGCCTTTGCAAACCTCAGCTTTGAAAGCTTTGGAGATGACTTTGCAGATGATAGATAGCGATGATGTGGATGAATTAAAAGATATATATCATTTGATAATAGTTGAAGAAGATAAAACAGATGAATTAT
>JALVWI010000215.1 GCA_027038335.1 Campylobacterales bacterium
ATAACTCCTGAAATGCTTTCAAGTATGTTTGTAAAAAATGCTTTTTATGATACTTTTATCGGACTTTTTGCCGGTGCGGTTGCTGTGGGACAAGCCATCATCAGTTATATCTTAGGAGGTGAACTTTTAAAAGGCGGAGTATCAATGTACGGAGTTAGTGCTTTTATGCTTGCATGGGTAACTCTGGGCATAGTCCAACTTCCTCTTGAAGCATCAGTACTTGGAGTAAAATTTACAATCTTAAGAAATATTTTGGCAATTATTTTTACTTTTATTATTTCAGTTGCTACTGTTTGGACACTTGGGATGATAGGATGAAACTCTCATATTTTCCTTCTGGTTGCCGGTCTTTATTCTTTGGTTGCTCAATCCAAAGGATTTCCCTATGAAAGGTAGCAAATTTCTTTTTATTATCATAGGTTTATATGCAATACTACTTATATTTTTTCCTTTTAAAGCAGAAATGGCACTAAAAGAGACTGGAGTAATGCTTTTAAAAATTTCTCCTATTTTGATCCTTGTTATTTTTATTTCAGCTATCATTAGTCGTTTCATAGATCCGAAAAAACTCTCAAAACACCTTTCAAAAGAGAGTGGTTTAAAAGCATGGATAGTAGCACTAAGTGCAGGGATACTAAGCCACGGTCCTATGTATGCATGGTATCCGCTCATAGAAGAGCTTAAGAAAAAAGGGCTTAGAGACTCTTTGATAGGTATGTTTTTTTATGCTAGAGCTGTTAAAATACCGCTTTTACCCATTATGATAGGATATTTTGGGTTAAAATATACTATAATTCTAAATCTGTACATTATCTTAGGTTCGATTTTGCAAGGATTGATTATTGATAAAGTGGAAAAAATTAGACTTTAGTTTAGCTTCGGTTTATATATTTGCTTACATTCTTTTTTTATTTATATCCTCTGAAGCTATGGTATTGCTTGAGCCTAAAAATTATAAAAATTTTTTTGATGGGCTTTGGTGGTCGATAGTTACAGCAACAACAGTCGGCTATGGTGATATGGTACCTCATAGTGAAACAGGAAAATTTTTAGCGGTTGTTATCATAATAGGCGGTGTTATAGCAGTTGCGGTTTTTACGGCAAGTGTTACAACAACACTGGTAGAAAAAAAGATTTTTTCCCAAAAAGGATATAAAATGCTTGATTCTTTGGAGAATCATTTGGTTATTTGCGGTTTTAAAACACCAAGAAAGGAAGTTTTAAATAGTTTTAAAAGACATTATCAAAACAATATAGTCATCATTTACCCGGAACTTGCACCGGAATTGGAAAATCTGCTTCAAGAGAATGATTTGAAATTTGCTCAGGGCGAATATAATGATGAAGTAGTTTTAAAAAATGCTAGAATTGAAAAAGCGGATAAAGTTATGATACTCAATATGCATGATGAATTTGCTGATGCCAAAGTCCTTGAAACTGTTATCGTCATTCGTTCATTAAATCCAAATGTTTATATCATAGCTGAGATAAATGACCCTAAATATGAAAACTATCTCATCAAAAGCAAATGTAATGAAATCATCATGAGTGAAGAATATAACAGGTTTTTACTATCTAAATCTATTACTGAACCCGGTATGTCAAAAGTAGTAAGAAATCTTCTTAAAACTCAAAATTTTCATATAAAAACCAAGCATGACTTTACCGGTAAAAGCTACAAAGAGGCTTTTGAAGATAGTTTAAAAAGAGGTGAGATACTGCTTGGTATCGTAGAAAATTACATAACGGAAGCAAAACTTAAAAAGATAGTTTTAACAAAGCTGCGTTTTGGAGGAGAAGTTAAAAAATACCAAACGCTACTAAATCAAATAAAAAAGCATGAAGTACAAATGGAAGTAAAAATAAATCCGGAAGATGACACTGTCATACCGGAATTTGCAGCAATCATATCAATGGAGAGAAACAATGGATAGTTTGATTTTTAATGGATTGAGCAATGAAGAAAAAAATAGTTTTTTAAAAAGTTTTAAACAAAAAGAGATAAAAAAAGATAAAATTATAAAAAATGAGGGAGAAAAAATTGAAAAAGTATTTTTTCTT
>JALVWI010000216.1 GCA_027038335.1 Campylobacterales bacterium
TTTAAAAACTCTTCATCCGCCGGAACCAATCCCATATTGCCGGCTATCGGCTCTATAATAACACAAGCTATATCACTAGAATTTTTAAAACACTTTTCTACACTTTTTATATCATTATATTTTGCTAAAAGCGTATGTTTTGTAAAGTCTGCCGGAACTCCGGGAGAGCTTGGAGTACCGAAAGTTACCGCACCGCTTCCGGCTTGCACCAAAAGTGAGTCGCTATGTCCGTGATAACACCCCTCAAACTTTACTATATCATCTTTTTTGGTATATCCTCTTGCAAGTCTGATAGCACTCATCACCGCTTCAGTTCCGCTACTGACAAATCTTATCTTTTCAATACTATCAAACATTTGCACTATTTCACTTGCCAATTCTGTTTCAAGTGTAGTAGGAGCACCAAAACTAAGTCCATTTTTTACTGCTTTTACAACACTCTCTTGTATATCTTGATCACAATGTCCAAATATAAGCGGTCCCCAACTTTGAACAAAGTCTATATATCTGTTTCCATCTATATCAAAGATATAAGCACCATCGCCTTTTTGGATAAATATGGGGGTACCTCCGACACTTTTAAAAGCCCTTACAGGTGAATCAACACCACCCGGGATAACTTTTTTTGCTTCTTCAAAAGCTTTTTGTGAATTTTTCAAATTCATTTTTTTCCTCTCTTTTTATGTTTTATCTTTTTATTAATTTGTTGCAAATAAAAATATAAACTATTTATCTCTTGGTATGTTAAAAAGTATTTTGGCATAATTTTATGAGGTGAGCTAAAACTTTTAAAAAAATCCTCTTTAGAAACAGTATTGATCTTCGGTGATTTTAGATATAAAATTTTACCTTTTTTCTTATATCTTGCTATAACCTTTCCTTCACCGTATCTGCCATGACATTTATCACATCCTATACCTCTTGGATTGTGGTAAAGCATTTTTGCATACTCTAAATTGGTGATAAAAGAATCATCCGCCACCATCTTGGAAAATAAAAAAAAAGAAAATAAAAAAATGTATAATTTCACCTGATAATCTCCTTTCCAAGAAGCAAAGCTCCTTGTAAATTCCTCTCACTAAAGCTTTGCCTTCGGCAAGAGAAACCCTCATGATTTTCATTGTTATTTGTGTTTTTGAAACATGAGGGTTTCACTTTATTCCTATATAATAACATATTTGGTATTATACACAAAAAATATTAAGGTTTGATATGATTATTTTAAACGGTAAAGAATTGGCACAAAAAATTCAAGCCAAGATCAAAGAAGATGTTGAACTTTTAAAAAAAGCTTCGATTACTCCCGGACTTGCTGTTATCTTGATAGGAGATGATCCTGCCAGTCAAGTATATGTCAAAAAGAAAGCCGAAGCTTGTAAAGAAGTAGGCATATACTCCGTGGTACATGAAATGCCGGAAAATATAAAAGAGGAAACTATCATAAATACCATAAAACTGATGAATGAAAACCAAAATATAAACGGTATCTTAGTACAACTTCCTCTTCCTCCACATATAAACCAAACAAAAATCCTTGAAGCAATAGATCCTAAAAAAGATGTTGATGGATTTCATCCTTACAACATGGGAAGACTATGTTTGGACCTTGACTCTTTTGTACCTTGCACACCTTTGGGTGTTATGAAGATATTTGAAGAGTATGATATAAACATAAAAGGCAAAAATGTTTGTGTAGTCGGGGCTAGCAATATAGTAGGAAAACCAATGGCAGCACTTCTTTTAAATGAATTTGCTACTGTTGATATTTGTCATATTTACACAAAAGATTTAAAAGAACATACCAAAAGAGCTGACATTGTTATAGTAGCGGTAGGAAAAGCAGGTCTTATTACACAAGATATGGTAAAAGATGAAGCCATAGTGATAGATATAGGTATAAATAGACTTGAAAACGGTAAACTTGCCGGAGATGTTGACTATAACAATGTAGCATCAAAATGCTCACATATCACTCCGGTACCCGGCGGTGTAGGTCCTATGACCATAGCAATGCTGCTATCAAATACCATAAAAGC
>JALVWI010000217.1 GCA_027038335.1 Campylobacterales bacterium
AAGTTTGTGCATAGTATTAGTACAAATAAGCAAAAAGTCAGCTCCTGCTTTTTCTATACTTTTGGCATCATTTGATAGCATTTTAGCCATCTCTTTCCAATTTCCTTGGTGTTGGAGTTTTTCTATGAGATCAAAATCGACACTTATCATAGCAATCTTAGCTGAATGTAAACCTCCGAGTTTCTCTTTTGTACCCTCATTTATCATTTTGTAATATTCAAGAGTGCTTTCCCAACTCATACCTCCTAAAAGTCCGATAGTTTTCAAAATTCTCTCCAATGTTAATATCTTAAAGATAATTATAACAAAATTTTGTGTCAAGAGCTAAGGAGGAAGCTCTTGACACTATTATTATAGAGATATATACAATTTTAGTTAAATTTTTAAAACTTATAGTTTAGATATAGTCGGTAGTTTTTTACATCACCTTTATCAAATGCTACATCTTCAAAATGAAACTTTATAGCCAATCCTTTTAGCTGACCCAAAAAGGCATATCTTGCTATAAAATCATAAGCATCAAGATCATTGCCGCCGTTTAAAGTAGCTTTTGAGCCTGTATTGTATCTAGTGTAGCGACCTAACATCATCAAGTTTTTCATACCCTGTTTCTTGAAGTTATACTTCAAGTTTAATGACAAAGCATCTACATCTTTTTGGTAACTTTCAAGCCCTATAATATCTCCGGCATAAGCCCAGTTTGAAGATATACCGACACCGGATACCATACCTTTATCGCTACTGCCTATAACATAACCCGCATTTGCCATAAGACCTTGATATTTTGTTCCAAGCTTAAAGCCTACAAGATTTCCGCTTCTGCTATCATCTTTATCTACATCACTTGAGCCGTATTGGATACCTGCCAATACTCCAAAACCTGAGAGTTTAAATCTATACTCAGCTTGTAATAAGCCTACGGTTATATCTCCTTGAGATGCTCCTGTTTTAGCAACAGTCGCATCTTGTACTCTTAAGTATTGACCTGTTAAACTCAAGCCTTTTATGCTTTGATTTTTGACAAGCACCGTCCAAAGATCATCCATTTTGTACTTATATTTAACACCATACATAAAAATTCTTTTCTTAAAGCTTCCTATATCTCCGCCGTTTGCACCTTTAAAATTTGTTCTTGTAAGATATTTATCTACATATCCTAAGAAGATTCTTGTTTTTGGAAGCTCTTTTATGTCAGCTGTATATCCCTCGAACGATTCGTGAACTATTCTTGAGCCGTTACCTGCTATTAGAGGAGTTTGGATAAACTGTCTTCCTGCTTTTACATTGCTTTTACGGTATTGATACTTGATGTAAGCCTCTTCCAAAACAGCTCCCGGACCATAAAGATCACCTTTGTAAAAGTTTTTAGAACCCACATCTGCCCAAGGAGAACTACTAGCTTGAAATCTAGCACCCAAACTAAATCCGTAAAAAGGTTTGCTTACATACTTTAGCATAACACCAAGACTTAAAATATCATCTTCTTTATTGATATTTTGTTTATCCACATCATAATATATAGCTTTTAACTCACCATTTATTTTTCCGTTTTTAAGAGCATTTGCCAAAGAGTCACTTGCACTCAAACTAATTCCACTCAACATTACCAATGATAGTAAATATGTCATTTTTTTCATTTTTATCTTCCTTTATGCTTTTTCTATTTTTACAGGTATTGCGTGTCTGACATTTGAACCACACACAAAATCAGTCACCAACGCAATCTTTCTGCTTGGATCTTTTAAGCCAATCTTATTGTAAAAGACACCTGCTCTTCTGAATATACTACCTTTTGTAACCTTACCGTTGATCTCTATGTCAACTGCCCCCGCACCCCTTCTTCCATCCCCTTGTTCTACTCCGATAGTATCAGGATGCACACCATGTCTCAATCTCAAATAACCCTCAGTCTCTCCGTCATGAGATGATACTTTTACATAATCACCATGTTTCAATCCAAACTTTTGAGCAGTTTTTGGATTGATATCGATATAAGTTGTGTATCTTATCTCTTTCATAAGATTGCTTGAAG
>JALVWI010000218.1 GCA_027038335.1 Campylobacterales bacterium
AAGTGCATTTTTTTGAATAAGAGGGAAAAGTTCCTCTCTCTTTTTTGGGCTTAACTTTTTAGAGTCATCAAGCCCTTGAACGGGAGTTTTTAAAACAACTCCCGCTACTACAAGAGGACCGGCAAGAGATCCCCTCCCGGCTTCATCAATACCGCAAAGATTATCTTCTTCGACTTCGACTTCTGTTATTTCTGTTTCGGCTTCTGCTTCTGCCATCTCTTCTGCCTCGTTGGTCTCTTTTTCTTCCATTATTTTCTTTAAACTTTTCTAAAAGTCTTTTAGCTTCTTTTTCACTAAAACCTATATGCTCAGGTCCTTTTGAAGAGTGTTTTGAAAGCAAAAGAGATACAGCTTTTAGGGCGATTTCTGTTATATCTGTTTCATTTTGAAGTGCAGATAGTATGATAGTAGCCTCATCTTTTATATCAGTTTTTTCTATTTCAGCAGTTAAGTCATTTAACTCTTTTGCTTGAAGATCAAATGAACTAGGAACTGTTTTCAACTCTATGGGAGCTCCCATACTTTTTTGTATGCGTAGCAACTCTTTAAACTCTATAGGAGCTATAAGCGTGATAGCTTCACCCTTTATACCTGCTCTTCCGGTTCTACCAACTCGGTGGACATAACTTTCAGGATCAAACGGGATATGATAGTTAAAAACATGACTAACACCTTTGACATCAAGTCCTCTAGCAGCTACATCTGTTGCTACTAGTATATTTACTTTGGAATTTCTGAAGTTTTTTATCACTTCATCTCTAGCTCTTTGATCCATATCTCCATGAAGTCCTTTTGCATCGTAACCTCTGGATATCAAAGTATCTGCAAGTCTATCAACTTCTATCTTCATCCTACAAAATATGATAGCTTTTTGGGGATTGCTATGGTCGATCAGCCTTATAAGAGCATCTGTTCTTTCTCTCTCCTCTATGACATAATAGCTCTGTTTTATATCTTTGTTGGTAGCATTATCTTTATCGACTATGCTTACAGTTGCGGGATTGTCGAGGATTTTATCTGCTAAAAGTCTTATAGGTTTTGGCATAGTAGCTGAACAAAGTATAGTTTGTCTATTTTGAGGAAGATAAGAAAATATATCTTTTATATCTTCTAAAAATCCCATATCAAGCATTTCATCCGCTTCATCAAGTACAACTATCTCAGGGTTAAAATCTCTTAGTTTGCCGCTACTTAAAAGGTCTTTTAGTCTCCCCGGAGTTGCTACGACTATATTTGCACCTCGCTCTATAAGTCCAAGCTGTCTTGAGTATGAACTTCCTCCGTAAACCGTTACAGTTTTTATACCCGCATATTTTCCAAGGTTGTAAAGCTCATCTGCTACTTGGGTAGCAAGTTCTCTAGTTGGGGTTATGACTAAAAGTCCAACTCCTTTGAAACCAGATATTTTATCCATTGCCGGAAGTCCAAATGCCGCAGTTTTTCCTGTTCCTGTATTGGCTTGAGCAACTAAGTCTCTACCTTCTTTGATGATAGGTATAGCTTTTTCTTGGATAGGACTTGGAACTTTAAAACCGGCATTTAATATACCTTTGTTTATCTCGTTTTTAAAGCCGAATTCGAGAAACCGGCTGGGAATAGTTGTAGTGTTATCTGACATAAAACTCTCTTTTTGTAAATTTTAATCCAAACTTGATACTTTAGTCGGATTAAAATGTTTAAAAAAAGAAAACAGAGTAGAATCGATAAAGCAAGGTAGCTTGAATTAAGTGGTCGCATTATACCTTAAAGTTCTAAATAAGTCAAAAAAATAGGTTTTAGGATGTAGGTTTTAGGATTTAGAAAAGTTTAACCCAAATTTTGCAATAGACTTCATTGTAGTAGTGCTTATGCTTGGAGATTAGAGGTTTTTAAAAAAGTTGAAGGCTTATCTACATAGTGTTAAGTCGAAACTTTTTTAAAAGACTATAACTTCAATGATGAGTGCTAATGCAATGAAGTCTATTGTAAAATTTGGGTTTAATATAGTATAATTGGATATGATAAATATATTGGAAATAAATGA
>JALVWI010000219.1 GCA_027038335.1 Campylobacterales bacterium
ACTATTTATGCTTATATTTTATCACTTCCGTATCACTTATAGTCGTCAATCCCTCTTCTACCATATCATCAATTTTGTCTATAAAATCTATAATTTTTTCTTCATCATCAATTATTTCAATGACCACAGGCAACTCCTGAGCTAACATCCACACATTAAAACTTCTTACTTCGCTGTGAGCTCCTATACCGGCAACCCCTTTAAATACAGTAGCCCCTGCCAAGCCATACTCTTTTACTTTTTTAAGTATTACTTCCCATAGAGGCTTACCTTCATATTTGTCTTGATTGTCTATATAAATTCTTGCTATCTTTTTTTTACCGAGATACCTTTTCATTTTATTGCTCCTTCAATGAGTTTTGTAATACTTTATCCATATCATCTTTTAACTTTTCAAACCATTTTGGATCTTTTTTAGGATCTACAGGGTTTAAATAAACCAATTTTACTTTTGTACCATAATTCCCTAAAAAATTCTTTGAATCAAACACATTTATAGTACCTATAAAAACCGCAGGCTGAACTTTGATCTCTAACTTTTCAGCTAAAAGTTTCGCCCCGGCTTTAAAAGGTAAAAGTTTTTTGCCATCACTTCTTGTTCCTTCAGGAAATATTGCTATAACTCTCCCTTTTTTGAGTCTATCTTTTGCATCTTTAAAAAGTTTTACCAAAGATTTTCTATTTTCTCTTTCGATTGCTATCATTTCGGGAAGATCAAGTATATGACCAAAAAAAGGAATATCACCTATCTCTTTTTTGGCTACCCATGCCAAATCAGCCGGATATATCGCCTCCATGATAACGATATCAGCTACACTTTGGTGATTTAAAAGAAGCATTTTAGCTTCACTGTCAGGTTTTCCTTCTATCTCAAGTTTAACTCCAAGTAGAAAAAGTTGGAGTTTTGCCCATAAATGTCTAAAAGTTTTATGATGTTTTCTAAAAAGAAACATTGATATAACTACTACCGAAATAGTAACAAAAAAATTGATAGAAAAATAAAGAGCTAAAAATCTTTGCGACATTTTTTTCATTTTATGCCCCTTTTTTCTACCCATCCTATCTTGCCGTTTGGAAGTAAGACTTTGATATATTTTTTTGTACTATTTAATTTTTCAGCTTCTATTTTTCTATCTGTTATATAAAAAATAGTTGAGTTATATGTAGGCAAAATTCTTATTTTTATATTTTTAGGCAATATTATACTATCAAAAGGATTGTAAAAAATAAATAAATAAATCACAATTAAGATAAAGATAAATAAATATATAATCCTTCTTCTAAAGAAAAAAATCACAAGAAATAAAAAAGCGATAGCAACTAAAATAATATTTTTATACATTGATAAATTACTGGCTTTTGGATTGAGTCCTAGCTGTGTGCTTGTATCCTCATCTGATATTTTAAGCGGTATAGTAAAATCTTCAAACTTGTTTTTTTTGATATTAAAATATGAAAATTTAAACTCTTTTTGTCTATTTGGCAATATAGCAAAGTAAAATATCTTTGAATGCGGAAGATCTATATTGTAAGAATCTATACCATCTTTTATAGTGGCTAAAACTTTGAAGTCTCGGATATTGGCATCATCTCCTTCTATCTCCATTACTAAAATATTTGATTTTTTATCAAATTTATTAGTTTTAAATTTTGTAACTTTTAAACTATTCGCCAATACACCACAAAAAGTATCACTTTTTTTTAATTGAATAATATTTGGTTGAAAAGAATTTAAAGATTTTGTGCCGACTATTTGTGTGCCTTTATATATAGAAACATTTATATTAGGTAAAAGAGCATTAGAAGAAGTTACTTTTAGATAATATTCATTAAAGTAAATATTATTATTAAATAATTTCCAAGGATTTTTAGGATTTAGCACTTTAGTATCTATGCCATTTTGAAAAGTAGTAACTATTTTATCAAAATCATTAACAGCAATAACTGCTTTAATCTTTATCTTAAATATTTGATCTACATATACTCTATCAGGCTTTTGAACATAAGAAAGATATATAAC
>JALVWI010000220.1 GCA_027038335.1 Campylobacterales bacterium
AAAAATTAGGTGTAATTATACAATAATGATATTAATTATCAATTAAGAGGCGTCCTATACCTCTTTTTTAAGTTCATCTAAAGCATTTTGCATAGCTTCGAGGATCAATTTTGACATCTCTTCGTCATTTCTCTCAGGTATATCCCATCCGCTAGCTTCCATATTTGCTTTATAGATGAGTTTCAACTCTTTTTTGATCTCATTTTTTAAAGCTCCTGCCTCTTTATGTTCCATATCCATTGTAACTCCTTTGTTCGTGATAGTGATTCGTAACTCGTAACTCGTGATTAGTTATTTTTACAACCATTTTTTCTTTTTAAGCCAAAAGTATATGCCTGTTGCTATGCTTATATTTAAAACTATGGAAAAAAGATAGCCGTATCTCCAGCTAAGTTCAGGCATATACTTAAAATTCATACCATAATTCCCGACTATAAAAGTCAAAGGCAAAAATATAATAGTAATAGAAGTCAATCTCTGCATAGCAGCATTCATTCTGTTTGACATGATACCCATATGAAAATTTAAAAGATAACCTGTCCTATCTAGCAAAGTTCTGTTTTCTTTTACCAAAAATAAAATATGCTCTTTAAGATCAGATATTTCATACTTTAACTTCTTTTTCTTTGTTAAAGATACTGCATTGAAAGCTTTATTTACCACATCACTCTCTTGAACAAAGAGCTTAACAAGTCTATTGAGTGTTCTTCTAGCATAATATATCTTTTCTTGTACCAATTTCTCATCTATACTTTCATTCATTATCTGATCTTCAAGCTCTTCAAGACTCTCATCTATAATATCAGACATAAAGATAGAGTTATCCATAACAATATCCATAATAGTATATATCTCAAAAATTATATCGGATTTGTGTTGTCTCATTCGCCTTTCAAATTTTCTAGATATCTCTATAACTGCCTCATCTTCGTCACAAGCTACTATAAGCTTATTTTTTATCTTGATAATGGCTATATTTGCCGTATCAAAGTCAAGATATTCATCTCCTGAAAAACTCAAATGTTTAAGTATTGAAACATTACCGTTTGGAATGATATCAAATACCGGAGTTTGATCTTCACTCATAATATCTTCTATAATTTGCTCAGGAAAATCATTTTTAAAAAGCCATGACTTTAGCTTTTGATTTGAAACATGGGTAAAAAAAACTTGATGTATAGGTTTATCCAAATCCAACACATCAAACTTTTCCTCTACCAAATATCTATTTTCAACATAAAACATTTTCATAGCATACCCCTTGCTTGGCTAATACCAAAGGGGTATTTTACTTTATTATTGCTTAAAGACTTATTTTTTCTTAAGTGTAATGACCAAAACCCCGTTTACATAGTTGGTTTTCAAAGAGTTTTCATCCGCATCACTTGGCAATGTTATCTCTCTTTCAAAGTTGCCTACATATCTCTCTTGTTGTATAAAATGTGAATTTTTTTTATCTATCTTATTAGTAGTCTTTGCTTCTACTTTTAATATATGATTTTTTACACTTACTTTTATATTGTTCTCTTTTGAGCCGGGTATATTGACATTGATAACATATTTATCTCCCATATCTTTCATATCCATAGAAGGAGAAACACTGAAATCTTTAAAAAATTTATCAAAGTCAGGGTCATTTTGAAATTTTGCATTAAATGAGCCAAATACCCTATTCATCTCCTCTTGCATTTTTTTAAACTCTTCAAAAGGGTTTATGTTGAGATTGTTGCTAAGAGCAAACTGTTTAAAAGGATCGCTTGGTTGAACACTGCTTTTTCCTTTAGATACAGTGGGGGTTATTTTTGAGTCTTTTACTATTTTATAAACAGGCTTATAATAAGACTTTTTAGAATTTAATTTATTATTCATATTGTATAGATAATATCCTTCTATCCCGACTGCTACAATAAGTACAGTTGATAAAACTATAAGAATTTTATCTCTCATATTTACCTCCTCAAAAATATTTATAGCAAATTAG
>JALVWI010000221.1 GCA_027038335.1 Campylobacterales bacterium
AAGAGTTTAAAGATGATGCTTCTGTAAAAGAGTTTTTTAAAGATAAAAAAAGTTTGGATGAGTTTGCAAATGAGCACAAAGAGATGCTTTTGGAGTATATCAGTACTTTCAATGATGAGAAAAAGGATGAACAAGAGCAGTGCAGAAAATTTTATGAAGCTATAGAGTTGCCTTATGCTATTATTACAAAATATGTCAATATATTGCAAATAAAACTTAAAAAATATTTTCTTGATAAAGCTACAAGTTATGAAGAGAAGATAATAGTTACTGAAAGTATAGCCGATATATTTGAATCTTTAGCAAATACTATCTCTAAAGTACATATACAAAAAGAGTGTAACAGCTCTAGGCTTGATATAAGATCCAAGTTTGTTGATTATGCACTTTTTAATGTGCATGTTGTATGGATAAATAAAGTTATAGATGCGATACTCTCTAATGATATGGATCATTTTCCTCAAACTAGTGCTAAAAGTTGTGATTTTACAGAGATGATAGCATATCCTGAGAGTTTGATGGTATGTATGGATATAGCCCTTTGCAATCAGCTTGATGTGCTTCATGAAATGGTGCATACAAAAGCTAAGATACTTTATAGGTATCTTGTAAAAGGTGAATTTACTCAAGCTTATTTTGTATTTGTGACTCTTATGGAAAGCTCTCATCAATTTTTTTCACTATTAAAAGAGTTGTACTATCTTACATATTCCAATCTTGAAAATAGTTTTTTTAAATTAATCGATATGCTTTCGTATGGAGATAAAAAGCAAACCCTTACAATATTTGATATAAAAGATATAAAGAAATTAAACAGTATATACGGTGAAGGAAAAATTGATGAGATTCTAGAAAGTATAAAACATATATTGGAAAAATATATGAAGCAATATCAAAAAAATGTACTAGCCATAAGAGCTGTAAGTTCAAATTTTTATATACTTCATTTGGATACTGCTAGAAAAACCATACAAAATGATTTATTAAATATATCAAAAATTGCTGATGAAACTATAAAAGAAAATTTTCCTAAAGTAGATATAGATTTTGCTTTAGCTTCGTTTGAGTTAGATAAAAGAGTTCATTATCAAAAAGATGAGCTTGTCCGTATTATGCTGTATCTAAAAGAGAATTCAAAAATAAAAAATAAAAAGATATTTATCTTTGATCAAGAGAGTAAAAATAGTATAAGAAAATGGCTAAATGATAAATATTTTAATATAGAATATATCAAAAAAAAGATAGACAATAAACAAGTAGATGTAATGCTTCAACCCATATATAATACACAAAAAGAAGAGATATACGCAGTTGAAGCTTTGGCTAGATTTGTAGATGGAAGAAAGCTGTTGCCCGCAGGGATATTTATAGATACAGTTTATGAGATAGGATTGATAACTGAACTTGATATATTGGTGTTAGATGCCATAATGGCAAAAAAAGAGTATATTTTAGAAAAAAAGATCAAAGTTTTTATAAATTCTTCCGCACAAAGTCTTGCAAGTGAAAAATATATCAAGCACTTACATAAATTTTTGAGTAATTTTTCTATAGATAATATTATCGTAGAGATAACTGAACAGCAGGCTATTAAAAATTTGGATGCTATAAAAGAGTTTTATGAAAAATATGGTGTCAAATTTGCCATAGATGATTTTGGTAGCGGATATTCGGCTCTAAAGACTGTATCTGATTTGGTTGAGATAGGGTTAGTAGAAGTCTTAAAGATAGATGGAACTTTGATATATGATATGGATAAAAATGTACAAACCCAAAAGATAGTGCACATTATCACTCAAATGTGTGAAACATTCGGCATATACTCACTGGCTGAATTTATAGAAAATAAAGAGACTTTAGATATACTAAAAAGATTTGGCACTCAGTTAGCTCAAGGATTTTATCTATCTAAACCGTTAGTTGTAGAGGAGCTTAGAGCTATATAGCTTGTATTTTATAAATAAGTATATTTATTTTTAA
>JALVWI010000222.1 GCA_027038335.1 Campylobacterales bacterium
AATGACATCTTTCGCATTGCTTATGAGGTTTAAAAGGGCTTGGGCTATCTCATTTGGATAAACAAAAAGCTCAAAGTTATCTTTTATATTGATGTTAAGCTTTATATCATTATTGTTTAAAGATGCATTCATAAGATTTTCTACTTTTTTTATGGGTACTAATACGCTAAATCTCTCTTTTTGTTTTCCTGATGCAAAAAAGTTTCTAAAGTCATCTATAGTTTTTGACATAAAGGTTATCTGCTCATTTGCTTCATTTATTTTACTTGATAATTTTTCTTTTGTTAATTTGCCTTTTTCAAAAAAAAGCTCTATGTTTATAAGTATGGAAGAGAGTGCTGTTAAAGGCTGCCTCCATTGGTGAGCGATATTTCCTATCATTTCACCCATACTTGCAAGTTTGCTTTGATGGGCTAAGATACGCTCTTTTTCGTTTGCATCTTTTTCTTTTTTTAACTTTAGCTCTATCTCTTTTTCAACTCTTTTTTGGAGGTTCTTGTTTAACTCTTTTAATTCATCTTGAGACTTTTTAAGTTTTTGGTTGGATTCATCTAACTCTTTTAATATAATATCAAAGCCGTAATTTATAGCAACGGCAACTACTATCATAAAAAGTATCACGGCAATAATGCTTTGAATGATAGCTTTGTGAATAAGTGCTTTTGAGTAAGTTATATCTTGTAGAAATATGATTTTAAAGTTGTTACTCTTATCTATGCCTTTGCCCTCTACTATATAAGGTAAAAAAATTTTATCATCAATTTTTATCTCTTTGGCTGGATTGTTATCATATTTTAAATAGCTTATATATCTTGCTTTTCCAAGAGAAAAGACAATCGTATGGTTGATATTTTTATAAAGCATATAAACATTTACATCCATTATGCTCTTAATTTGTTCTAAAAAATATTTGGGATTTATAATAAATACAACATATCCTACAATGTTTCCATTTTTATCCCTTGCTTCTGATACTGTGTGGTACATAAAACCCTCGTTAATATCATACCAAAAACCACTATAAGGTTTTTTCATTTTTTTAAAATACGAGAGTTTTTTTCCGGGATATTTTCCAAAATATGTAAGCAAATCTCCTTTTTCATCATAAAAGCAAAATGATGTCAAATATCTATTTTCTTTGCTAATGATTTGCCATCTTGGATAGCTTAGTTCATGAAGAGCCTTTTTGTCATTTTTTTCAAAAGCTTTTCTGATGCCATAAGAGTTGATATTGGCATATCCTCTTGTGATGTAAAATTTACTAACCCTTTTTAGTGTTTGAGAATAAACTACTTCAACTCTTTTTGTTTCTGATTGCTGTATAAGAGAGGCAAAATCTTTTACATCTTTATATCTTACAAAGAAAAATAGAGCCGCAGAAAATATAAAAAGTATAAAAACCAATATAATGGTTTTTGTTTTAACAGATATAGAAGTGGCAAATTTACTCAAGCTCAAGCTTATATCCTATGCCATAAACACTTTGTATGCAGTTACTTCCTATCTTTTTTCTTATCTCTTTTACTAAAGATTTTATTGCCTCTTTGGTAGGTGATTCATAATCCCAAAGATATTCAAATATATCTTCAAAAGAGATAGTTTGATTTGCTCTTTTTATAAAGTATTCCAAAAGCCTACTCTCCATTTTGGAGAGTTTTATATCTTTATTTCCTTCGCATACTACTTTTGTACAAGGATTGTATATACACTCTTCATTTAATTTTATAGCGATATTACCGTCAACCAACTCTAAAGCTGCTTCATTTAAAGCATTTATAAAAGCATCTTTATCATAAGGTTTTTTGAGATATTTTGTGATCTTAAGTTCAACCGCTCTCCAAAGATATTGCTCTTCGGTATGAGCTGAAAGTATGATGATAGGTATCTTTTTATCTTTTTTTCTTACTTTTTGTATCACTTCTAAGCCGTCCATATGCGGCATACATATATCAAAGATAAGAACATCATAACTCTCAA
>JALVWI010000223.1 GCA_027038335.1 Campylobacterales bacterium
AAAATTATGCTTGATGAGGGCAATTTCCTTATATTTGATGAGCCGACAAACCACCTTGACCTTGAGGCTATCATAGCTCTTGGTGAAGCTTTTAGAAGATTTGAAGGAACTGTGATATGCGTTTCTCACGATAGAGAACTAATAGACGCTTATGCAAAGAGAATCATAGAGCTAAAACCGAATAATGAAGTAGTTGACTTTCAAGGTAGCTACGAAGAGTATATAGAAAATGCTTCATCTTAAGTCTATTGCCGGATTTGATGAGCTAAGTAGTAGCTTGATCAATGAGATAAATAAAATAGGTAAGATAAAAATTTATCCCGAAAACTCTCCGGCTATGGATAGTGATAATACTTTAAAATATTTTTATATAGTATTAGAAGGATGTATAAAAGTTTTTCAATATAATCCGGATAACAATAAAGAACAAACACTTTATCTTTTAAAAGAGAGAGATTTTTTTGATATACTGACTCTGCTTGATGAAAAGCCTCATGAAGTTTATACTACGGCACTTGAAACTTCACAAGTTTTAGAACTACCTATACAAAATGTAAGAACTTGGCTACATACAAATCCGGCTTTCAATAAAGCATTTTTTCCCTATCTCTCAAAGCAGTTTAGAGAGGTAGAGGAGTTGGCTGTAGATCTCTCCTTATATGATACTTCTACTAGACTTATCAAACTTCTTATGAAAAATCTAAACAATTCAGTTAAAAATATGCCTCTTATTCACAAACTTTCTCACGAAGATATAGCTTCACTCATAGGTACTGCAAGACAAGTAGTAAGCAGACAGCTTCAAGAGTTAAAAAAAGAGGGTATTATAGATATACAAAGAAAAAAGATACATTTGTTGAACTTAAATAAGCTTATTGATAAGGTTAATTATTGATGCAAAAAGTATCATTAGTCTTAAGTAGCGGAGGAGCAAGAGGGTATTCTCATATAGCAGCTATCGAAGAGTTGATAAAAGCAGGATACTATATAGAATCTATAAGCGGCTCATCTATGGGGGCACTCATAGGAGGACTTTATGCTTGCGGTAAAATGCAAGAGTATAAAGAGTGGGTAGAGACTTTAAAATTTATAGATGTTGCCAAGCTTCTTGACTTTTCTTTTAAAGGAGACGGTTTTATAGGCGGTAGTAAAGTTTTTGAAGTTATTGAGAATATGATAGGTGATGTAAAGATAGAGGATTTGCCTATCTCATTTACCGCTGTTGCAACTGATATCATAAGTCAAAAAGAGGTTTGGTTTCAAAAAGGAAGACTTCTTGACGCGTTGCGTGCTTCCATAGCAATCCCTACCGTTTTTACTCCAAAAAAAATAGGTAAAAAATATTTTGTAGATGGAGCGGTACTCAATCCCTTGCCTATCGCTCCGACCATATCAGATGATACCGACTTAACGATAGCGGTAAATGTAAACTCAAAAAATAGGCAAAATTCATTTATGATAAAAAAGAGTAAAAAGAAAGACAAAAAAGAGAAAGCTTTGTTTGCTAAGTTTGAAAGCAAAGTAAATAATATGATAGAAAAGAAAAAGGATAATGATTTAGAAAATATAGGTATCTTAAGTATCATGACAAGAAGCATAGATGCTATGCAAAAAATCCTTACAGAGTACAAGATAGCCGGGTATTCACCTGACCTTGTTATCAATATTCCGGGCAATTCTTTTGAATTTTATGAGTTTCATAAAGCAAAAGAGATAATAGAGTATGCTAGAAATATTGTAAAACAAGATATAACAAAGCTCCAAAACACTCAAATTCTTCAATAGTGTAACTTTAGTTGCAGAACTATTTAGTAAAATAGACTAAAATTCCTTTATATTTTTTATGGAGGATTTGAAATGAATGCAGTAAAATTTCAATATGACAAAGAAACACTTAAGAAATTTAGCAAATACGGTGTCATAGCCGGAATACTTATGATGCTAATAGGCTTAAGCGGTATATTTTTGCC
>JALVWI010000224.1 GCA_027038335.1 Campylobacterales bacterium
TTGTTTTGATATTATTCTCTTTTATTTTATCCTCAGTTTGTCTTATTGAATTGCTGCTTGATGATTTTTTTTGAACTACTTTAGTAGTGGATATTTTAGAAAATTTTTCTATAAGATTATCTATGAGTTTTGTAATTTTTTGTGGTGATTTTTGTGGTGAAAAATTTTTTAGTTCATTTTTTATATCTATTATATCTTTTTTTAAAGAGCTTTTTTTATAATATTTTTGAAGTAGAATTGTTATCTCTTTTTGTATATTTTTAAGTTCCGAGGGATGTTCTTTGTAAAACTCCATATTTTGAAGTTCAGTAAAAATATTTTTAAAAGCTAGGATATTTTTTTCACTATTTTTTGTCATCAAATCAGTAGGATTTAAAATAGTTTTTTGTAGAGTATTCAAAATATTTTGATGAGAAGTTTTAGGATTGAAGCTTTTGATTTCATTTAAAATTTTATTGATATTTTTTTCTTCTATAGATAATAAATCCGGTTTTGCATTGCTTGTTGATAAATTAGATACAAGCATTTAAATTATCTCCTTTGATTCTTATTTTACTAACTGACTTTTGATATTATATCGGATTTTAAAGAAAAGATAGTATAATATCGTCTCAAAGTGTAATAACACTTAAATTTTAAGGAGATTATAATGGGAAAATATATAGAACTTAACGCATCTAATTTTAATGACACTATAAAAGAGGGTGTAACATTGGTTGATTTTTGGGCACCATGGTGTGGACCTTGTAGGATGATAGCTCCGGTTATCGAAGAGTTGGCAAATGACTATGAAGGTAAAGCAAAGATTTGTAAAGTCAATACTGACGAAGAACAAGATATCGCTATCCAATACGGTATCAGATCTATTCCTACAATTCTTTTCTTTAAAGATGGTCAACTCGCAGACCAAATGATAGGTGCGGCAGGCAAGCAAGTAATCGCAGAAAAATTGGATGCCCTTTTATAAAAATGGGCTTTAAAAAAGGGAGAAAACTTTTCTCCCTTAACTATCTCTTTGCATCATTTTTTGGTGCATTGATGATAGCAAGTGCTTATGCATACTTTAACTATAAGTTTGCAGAGTTTAAATTTATCGACTTTAACAAATGGATCTTTTATGAAAAAAAAGATATTTTTAAACCTAAAGATGAAAAATATATAGTGATTTTATTTAGTTCCCGCAAAGATAATCTCAAAAAATTAGTAAAAAAAGTAAAAAATAGATACAAAATTTTAGCCATTGATATTTACCAAAAAAGATTTAAAAATAGTAAAAATGTGATATACTTAACTAGTGGTATAAATAGACTCATTGCTTTTATACAAAGATTCAATATCTATACTGTACCTTCACTTTTTATCATAAAAAGAGTTAATAAAGGCAAATATAAACAAGATAGTATGATAAGAGCGATTAACAATTAAAAATTAAAAATTAAAAATGAAAAATTGATGTAAGGATTTAAAATGTTGGATTTGGCGATTATTGGAGGAGGTCCGGCTGGACTTACTGCGGGACTTTATGCTACTAGAGGCGGTTTGGAAAATGTTGTAATGTTTGAAAAAGGGATGCCCGGAGGTCAAATCACACAAAGCAGTGAGATAGAAAACTATCCGGGAGTTTCAGGAGAAATTACAGGAATGGAACTTATGGAGAGTTGGCCTGCTCAATGTATGAAATTTGGCTTAAAGCACGAAATGAAAGAGGTTACAAGAGTTAGCTTAAATGAAGATAAAACTTTTAAAGTCTCTCTTGCAGGCGGAGAAAATGTAGATACAAAAAGTGTTATAGTTTGTACCGGTAGCACTCCAAGAAGAGCAGGCTTTGAAGGAGAAGATGAATTTTTTGGAAAAGGTGTTAGTACTTGTGCTACTTGTGATGGATTTTTCTATAAAGGTAAAGAAGTAGCAGTTTTAGGAGGAGGTGATACAGCCTTAGAAGAAGCTTTGTATCTTTCTAAAATTTGTTCTAAAGTTTACCTTATACACAGAAGAGATGCTTTTAGGGCAAGCCCTGCAACTGTTCAAAGGGTAAAAGAGAGTGACAATATAGAGCTTGTTTTAAATTCTTCAGTAAAAAAAGTATATGGAAATGCCATGGGGGTTGAGGGAGTATTGACAGTTGACAAAGATGGAAATGAGAGAGATATAAAAGTTCCGGGCATTTTTATATTTGTTGGAATGAATGTAAATAATTTTGTGTTAAAGCAAAATGATGGTTCATATCTTTGTGAAGTAAGTGATAGGGGTGAAGTTATAGTAGATCTCTCTATGAAAACATCAGTTGCCGGCTTGTTTGCAGCAGGTGATATTCGTATAGAGGCTCCAAAACAGGTAGTTTGTGCAGCAGGTGACGGAGCAACGGCTGCTATAAAAGCTATATCTTATGTAGACTCTTTAGGAGAATAAATTGATAAAAATAGGAATTCATGGATCAACAGGAAGAGTTGGAAAACTTTTGATAGAAAATTTAAAAAATGATAGCGAAGTAGAGATTGCAGTTTTACATGCGATAGAAGAGTTTAGTTTTGAAATACCTAAAGGAGTTTTGGTAACAAATGATACTAAAACACTTTTGGAAAACTCTGATGTAGTCATAGACTTTACATTGCCGGCAGGAACGCAATCACTCTTGGAGTGTGCTATAAACGAAGTGCCAAAACCGCTTGTTATAGGCACAACAGGTCTCAATCCTCATCAGCACAACTTGATAAAAGAGTTGAGTAAACTCTCTCCCGTACTTTACTCGACCAATATGTCTTTAGGAGTTGCCGTGCTAAATAAATTGGCTTATTTAGCCTCTGAGACATTAAGTGACTTTGATGTAGAGATAGTAGAGATGCACCATAGATATAAAAAAGATGCACCTAGCGGAACTGCTTTAACTTTAGGGGAAAATGTAGCAAATGCTAGAGGACTTGTGCTTGACGAAGTAAGAGTAAGCGGTAGAAACGGCAATATCGGCGAAAGAAGTAAAGATGAGATAGCCATTATGGCTTTAAGAGGTGGAGATATAGTTGGTCGTCATACTGTTGGATTTTATAATGATGGGGAGTTTATAGAATTAAACCATACTGCAACAAGTAGAGATACTTTTGCAAAAGGTGCTATAAGAGCTGCCAAATGGATAGTAGGCAAGGAACCGAAACTTTATAGTATAAATGATTGTTTAGGACTTTAAAATGTGTGCGGTAGTAGGAGTTTATGGTGATGAAAATGCTTCTAGGATAGCTTATTATGCTCTTTTTGCTATGCAACATCGTGGTCAAGAAGCTACGGGGATCAGTGCTAGTGACGGTGAGCATATAACAACTATCAAAAGCAGAGGTTTAGTAACTGAAGTATTTAATGATAGCTCATTTGATATACTAAAAGGTGATATGGCTATAGGTCATAACAGATACTCTACTGCCGGACATGATTCTATACTAGATGCCCAGCCTATCTTTGCAAGATACTCTTTAGGTGAAATTTCCATAGTTCACAACGGTAACTTAATCAACAAGAATGAGGTAAGGAAAGAGCTTATAAAAGAGGGGGCTATCTTTGCAACTTCAATGGATACGGAAAATGTTGTCCATTTGATAGCTAGAAGCCAAGAAGAGCATTTGAAAGATAGAATTATAGAGGCTTTGGAAAAAGTTAAAGGCGCATACTGTTTTATCATTCAAAGTAGATCTAAAATGTTTGTCATAAGAGATAGATACGGTGTAAGACCATTATCTCTAGGAAAGCTTGAAAATGGTGGATATATAGTAGCTAGTGAAACATGTGCATTTGATCTTGTGAAAGCAAAATTTATAAGAGATATAAGACCGGGCGAAATGCTTATATTTGATAAAGAGTTACCGGAAGAGATGAAATCTATTCAGCTTTATGAGAGTGATTATAGACCTTGTGCATTTGAATATATATATTTTGCAAGACCTGATAGTGTAATAGATAGAAAAAGTGTTTATAAAGTAAGAGGAAGAATTGGATGGGCTTTGGCAAATGAAGCATCTCATATACAAGCTGATATGGTTGTGCCTGTACCTGATAGTGGAGTAGCCGCAGCTTTAGGATACTCTAAAAAAAGCGGTATTCCTTTTGAATTAGCGATAGTTAGAAACCACTATGTGGGAAGAACTTTTATAGAACCAACTCAAGAATTAAGAGATATGAAAGTTAAACTAAAGCTATCTCCCATAAAAGAGAAGATTAAAGATAAAAAAGTGATAGTCTTGGATGATTCGCTTGTAAGAGGAACTACTTCAAGGCAAATAGTAAAAATGCTAAGAGAATCCGGAGCCAAAGAGGTACACATGATGATAGCCGCTCCAGAGATAAAATATCCTTGCAAATACGGTATAGATACACCAAGTTTTGATGAATTGATGAGTGCCAATAAAACAAAAGATGAGATAAGAGACTACATGGGAGCAGATAGCCTTACTTTTTTAAGCATAGAAGCTCTCAAAGAAGCTATAGGATATGATAGAAACTATTCGCTAGTCAGTTTTGACGGAGATTATTTTATCAAGTAAGGATTTAGGTTTTAGGTTTTAGGATTAAGATAAAGTTACTATCAACTATTAACTATATACCATCAACCGATTAGTGGCAATATAGCTTGTATCTTATATTAGCTTTTTGAAAGTATGGTGGGTATGGCATAGTAGCACTAAAGCTTATTATATCTCCGGGTTTTAGATTTTTAGCTATTGTGAAATCTTTTATAATAGTTGACGGTCTATCTTTCTCGCTTGAAAAAAGTGAACCAATACCGGAACGAGGAGCATAAAAAGTCTTACCTGAGATATTATTTAAATTAAGTGCATTATTTACCATTTTGACTTCAAGTTTACAATGTCCTATTTTAAATCTTCCTACATTTTGAACCCGTCCAAAAAACATAATAGTTTCATTCAAAAGTACTCTTTTGTGAGTTATATTGATAAGTTTGCCTTTTTTTGTATATTTATCTAACACAAACATTGAGAAGATTGAAAGCATACTAATAACAAGAAAAGATGAAAAAACCATAGACCAAAATATTTTTGGATTGGTCTCTTTTTTTGCAATGATAACAAGCAAGATAAAAAGAAGAAGAAAAATGATAAGAGTTATCCAGTGCAAAATAGTAAAATAAGTCATATCCATCCTTTAATAACAAGCAATTTTAGAGATCAATTTTTTACTATTACTATATAACACATTATCCAAAATTTTCTTTAAAGTGTATGAACTATTTTTAGATATAGGTTTGTATAGGTATATCATCTTGGTTTGTAACGGTTTTAATTCAAAAAGAAAATTTTTTAGTTTTGAATTACTTTTTTTGATAATTTTTAACTCTATAAAACATTGGTTGAAATTAATCTTGGAGAGATTTTTTATCTTAGCTTCCAATAAAAGTGAATTGGAAAAGTGTAAAGGTTTTATTTTTTTTATGATAAATTCACTCTTTCTTAAGGTTTGATTTAAAAATTCTTTAACACCAAATATGCCTAAAGGCAATACCAAAAAGGAGAGTATAAATATCAAAAATCCTACAAAAGGTTTTTTAAACAATAGTATAAGCGATAGGATAAAAAGAAGTAAAAAAACCATACTTACTATCGCAATTCCAATATAATCATAAAGACTGAGATTTTGAAAATATAGTTTTAAAAACTCCAAAACTACCTACTTGTTCCTACTATTTTTCTCTTCGATACCACTTTTGTCAAATCTGCTTTTTAGTTCATTTTTGATCCTGTCCGGATCAATATTTTTATAAGCTAGTGCAACAAGTGTGTGGTAAGCAAGGTCAGCAGCTTCATAAACTATATCTTTACTGTTACCATCTTTAACAGCAAAGCAAAATTCACCTGCTTCTTCTACAACCTTTTTTAAGATACTATTTTCACCTTTTTTATAAAGTAAAGCAGTATATGAAGTGCTAGGATCTGCATTTTTTCTCTCTTGAATGGTGTGATAAAGTTTATCTACAACACTATAATTTTGTGTAGCATTCTCTTTTGGTTGTGAAACAATTTCACTATTTTCAAGCTTAGTAAAAAAACAGCTTTCTCTTCCTGTATGACAAGCCGCACCTCCTACTTGTTCAATCAAAAGAAGTATCGTATCATTGTCACAATCGATAAATATATCCTCTACATTTTGAATATTGCCGCTTGTTTCACCCTTTTTCCAAATGCGTTGTTTGCTTCTACTAAAATAGTGAGCAATTTTAGTTGTAAGAGTTAATTTGAGCGCAACTTTATCCATATACGCTAACATTAAAACTTTTTTAGTTTTAGCATCTTGAGCGATGGCTGGGATGAGAGGGGATTTGTCCCAGTCAACCCTATTTATGATCTCTTCTATTTTATTTGTTTCCAACTGATATAGACCTCTCTTTATCTTTACTATCTAGCCAAATATTCGGCACCACTCCGCCCGGAGTTAAAAATATCTTGGCATCTTTGTTTGCTTTTAGAGCTTCATTAAATTTGCCTTGAACATCAAGCTGTCTTAATTTTAAAAGATTTGGAGTTACACTTTTTCCTAACTCTTTGTTGGCATAAGCATTCGCATCAGCTTCTATCTTAACTGCATCGGCTTGACCTTGAGCTCTTATCTTTCTTGCATTTGCATCACCTTGAGCAAGAGCAGCATTTTTTTGTGCAACTTGTTTCGCTTTTTCTACTTCATATCTTGCTTGTTCAGCTTGCTGTTTGGCTATCTGAACTCTTAATATTTGATCTTTTATCTTTTGAGGAAGCACTATCTTTCTAAGTTGAACAGCAAGTAATTCTACAGGATGACCCGGCTGAGCATCTATCCTATCTTTTATACTACTTGTTATTTGAGCGGCGATTTCATTTCTTTTTATCGGCAACTCTTCGGCTGCATATTTGCCCACTATATTTCTAGTAACATCTCTGACAACCGGATTTACTATCTTGTCTTCCCATGAAAGTCCCCATGTGGCTATGGTTTGAGGTGCACTATCGGCTTTCAACTTATACTGAACTGTAAGTTCTATGGAGACAGGAAGTCCTCTTGCATCTAAAACAGAGATAGCACTTTTATATTTTATACCTGAATTTGGTGTTTTTATGGACAAATCTTCATTATTTGTATAGTTTATAATTCTTACTCTTGTATCTACAATAAACACATCTTGAATAAATGGTATAAAGAAGTGAAGCCCCGGTTTCAAAGCTTTTGGATCATATTTTCCGGCTGTGGCTTTTATGCCTACTTCACCAGAATTTATTACTACAAACGGTTTTGCAATGATAAGAAGTCCTATAACTATGATAAGAAGATATAATATACCTGCTTTTTTACCTAAATCCTTAAAAAACTGTGGTGGTTCAAAATTGTTTACTGATGAATTGTCATCATCAGAATTTTTTCTATTTTTATTAAAATAATCATTTAAATCTGCCGGCATTCATTTCCTTTTTATTAGTGATTCGTGACTCGTAACTCGTGATTGGTAAAATTATCTCAATCCTAAATCCTCATATATATGTTAACATATCTTTATATTTTTCATTTCGTCCGTAAACTACATCAAAATATGCATCTTGTAATTTTTTAGTTATTTTTCCTCTTTTACCGTCACCAATAATTCTAGCATCTACTTCTTTTACCGGAGTTAGTTCTGCTGCGGTTCCGGTAAAAAAGGCTTCATCAGCTATAAATATTTCATCTCTTGTGATCCTTCGTCTCTCAACCCTAAAGTTAAAATCGTTTGCAAGTTTTAAAACTGTATCTTGAGTGATAGATTCTAAAGAGTTATCATTTGGTGGAGTTATGATAGTGCCGTCTCTAACTATAAAGAAACACTCTCCGCTTCCTTCAGCCACAAATCCCTCATCATCAAGCAAGAGTGCCTCTTCATATCCGCAGTCAATAGCTTCAAATTTTGCCATTTGAGAGTTTAGGTAGTTTGCAGCTGCTTTTGCTTTTCCCATAGTGGATTTGACTGAATTTCTTGTAAAAGAGCTTATCTTCACTCTTATGCCGTTTTGAAGTCCTTCATCTCCTAGATAACTTCCCCACTCCCATGCCGCGATAGCAACATTTACAGGAGCATTGATATGGTAAAGTCCCATAACTCCGTAACCTAAATATATCAAAGGTCTTATGTAAACATTTGATTTGAAATCGTTAGATTTAAGCAATTCTACTTGAGCATCTTCAAGCTCCTTTTGAGAATAGGGAGATTTTATCATGGTAATCTTTGCTGAATTCAAAAGTCTTTTAGTATGATCTTGTAGTCTAAATATAGCCAACCCATCTTTTGTCTGATATGCTCTAGTACCTTCAAATACTCCATTTCCATAGTGCAAGGTATGAGTAAGTATATGAACATTTGCTTCATCCCATGGGATTAGCTTGCCATCCATCCATATAAATTTTGCTTTTTCCATTTACAATCCTCATCATTAATAATAAACCATTATATTATCAAATTCATTATTAAAACCTTATTATTACAATCTTTATAAAATAATCTTTATATAATTTTTTGTATAATAAATTTTTTAATTTAATATAAAGAAGTAATTATAAATGAAAATAGACAAAAAAAATAGTGCGAAGCTTATCAAATGGATATATTTTATTCCGCTTTTGTCTGTTGTTATTATAGTGACGGCGATCGCAATATTTTTTATATATAAAGAAAAAAATGTATATAAAAATAATATCGATTCTTATAAAATAAAACTTTTAAAAATCAAAGAAATGGAGAGTGAAGATAGAATACTAAGACTTTACTCTCAAATAGAATCTAATAAAAAAATACTTATTGAAGAATCGAAGGAAAATGTAAAAAAC
>JALVWI010000225.1 GCA_027038335.1 Campylobacterales bacterium
TAAACTTATTTGCAATCTTTGTTAAAAGATAGTTTCTTGAAAGAAATAGTACAATTATAACTACCGAAAAGATAATAAAGTATATATTTAAAGGTAGCTTTAGTACAAATATAAAAGAGATAGCTCCCAAAATAACCATAAAATATAAATCTTGAAATCTATCATATATGTATGAGATGGTACCCACTCTTTTAGGTACATTTGCTTTTTCATGTAGAAAAAGTATTTTTATGGTTTCTCCAATATTTGAGGGTGTTACCAAAGCTAAGTATTGAGACTCCAAAGTAGAGCCGTAAATATCAAGTATAGGAGGATATGCTCCATAGTGGTTCAAAATGAGTTTAAATCTCAAAGCTCTAAAGTAGGCAAACATCACAAATGCACATATATAAATAGTGATATATTTTAAATCAACACTTAGTAGTATATGAAAAAGTTTTTTATATTGAAGCGTGCTAAGTATATAGATAAGTATAACTATACCTATCACTCTTAGGTAAAAAAGTAATTTTTTCATGATAAATTTTCTCTTGTATATACTTCGTTTTTTATCAAATCTTCTATCGTGGTTGAATTTTGAACTATTTTTTCAAGTGTATTGTATAAACTGCCTACTCTAGCAAGATAAAAGAGTAAAACAGTAGGTGAAATTTTATCTCTATCGTAAAGCTTTAAAATCTCTCTCATGGATAAAAAGTCAAAAGGGTGAGCATAAATGATATATGGTTTATCTCCGGTCAATTTATATCCAAAAAGATTGATCCATTTAACTCCTGAAGGAAGCTTATCTCTTATAGTCGATATAGATACATAGATAAGCTTTTTAGAGTTTGCATACTGCATGGGTTTATATCTATGTCTTAAAGATGATCTAGTTGTACTTGAGTCATAAATAAAACCTAAATCTTCTAAGATTTCATCTGTGTATTTACTTCTTTTAAAAGCCGGAGTTCTAAATCCTATGATTTGTTTACCTGTTAAATCCTCCAGTAACTCTTTGGAAGTTTTTATCTCAAAAAGTAACTCCTCTTTACTTTTAGTATCATAATCAAGTGTATGACGGTGTCCGTGAGAAGCTATCTCATGCCCCTCATCACTTATCATTTTTATATACTCTTTTGATGAAGGTAGAGTTTCAGTAGAGATAAAAAATGTGCCTTTTGCATTTTGCTTTTTAAAAATTTGCAAAATCTTTTCGCTAACATGCCTTATGGCATAATCGCTTTTTATCCTACTTCCCCAGTCAAACTCAAAGTCAATGGTGACACTTTTATCCACGGCGTATTATTTCCATCCTTATATTGCTTATCTCTTCAGCTAAAAGTGCAAAAACAAACATTATGATCCCGTTTGAGTACAAAAATACAGTAGTACTTGATAAGTTCATGATGCGTAAGTCATTTATAAAAGATAGTGTTCCTACAAGAAAAAAAAGTAAGCTAACAGGAAGTATCACTCTTAAAGGTTTAAAAATCATTCCAAGCTCTAAAATCTTTAGCAAAGTTCTAAGACCGGTCTTAAGACTAACTCTACTTTCTCCACCTGCTCTTTTTTGAACCTCGATAGGTACATAAACTATATCATATCCGCCTGCAAGATATGCCAAAGTTATAGAGGTAGTAAAACTAAATCTTTCAGAGCAAAGATGAAGATACTTTTTCGCGATACTTTTGCTAAATACTCTAAAACCGGAGTTTATATCAACTATATCCTCTTTGAAAATATAGTTTGCAAGTTTGTGTATCAAATATTTTCCTAAAATTCTGCTTGCTTTTGTTTGATAAATTTTTCTACTTCCTATAACCATCGTATCTTTGCTATCATAAGCTTTTAAAAGTTTCGGTAAATCTTCAGCCCTATGCTGACCGTCTGAATCCATAATGACTATAGTATCATACTTTGCGTTTTCTATACCGGTTTTTAATGCTCCGCCGTAACCTCTATTTTTTTTATGATGTA
>JALVWI010000226.1 GCA_027038335.1 Campylobacterales bacterium
AGATGGCAAGAAAGCTAAAACCAAATGTAGATATACTTGAAGTAAGCATCAAAGATAAAGAGAGTCTAAAAAGAGTGGCTAAGTGGATAGAATTTAAGAGAGAATTTAGGAATTAAAAATTAAAAATGAAAAATTTTGGAAGATGAAAAATTTAGGTTAAAATACAATAATTTTTCATTTTTCATTTTTAATTCAAAGGAGTAACATGTGTCTTTCGATACCTAGTCAAATAGAAGAGATAGATGAAAATAATATTGCACTGGTAGATACTATGGGGGTTAAGAGAAAAGTTAGTCTTGATCTTATAGATGAGCCTGTGGAAGTTGGGGATTTTGTGCTTATTCATGTGGGGTTTGCTATGAATAAGATAGATAAAGAAAGAGCCCTTGATAGTCTTGAGCTTTATAAAGAGATAGTGCAAAAGATGGAAGAAGAAGAGGGAGGATAGAATTGAGAATTGAAAATGGAGAATTGAAAATTGATAATGAATGAGGGGGTTTGATGAGTGAATTACAGCTTAAAAATCTTTATGATGATTTTAGAGATGCTAAGGTTATTCAATCTTTGGCTAAAGAGATAGAAGAAGAGGCTAAGAAGTTAAATAGGCAGATAAATATCATGGAAGTTTGCGGTGGACATACTCATACTATTATGAAGTATGGATTGCTTCAGCTTTTACCGGAAAATATCGACTTTATCCATGGTCCGGGGTGTCCTGTGTGTGTGATGCCAAAGGAGAGGATAGATCATGCCTATACACTTGCAATGCAAGAGGATGTGATACTTGTAACTTTGGGAGATATGATAAAAGTTCCCGGAAGCAACGGTAGTTTGCAAAATGCCAGAGCAAACGGGGCTGATGTGAGATTTGTCTATTCACCGCTTGATAGTTTGAAAATCGCCAAGGAAAACCCGGATAAAAAGGTGATATTTTATGCCATAGGTTTTGAGACGACGACTCCCATGAGTGCGGCACTTCTTGATAGTGTAATAAAGCAAGATATAAAAAACCTTCTTTTTCATATCAACCATGTGGTAGTGCCTGAGCCTATGAGAGTACTGCTGGATGATAAAGAGTGTGCTATCAATGCCTTTATAGGACCAAGTCATGTAAGTGTGATAACCGGAAGTAAGATATATGATGAATTTCCTGCAAATTACCAAACTCCCGTGGTTGTTAGCGGATTTGAGCCTGTAGATGTTATGCAGGGTATTTTGATGATAGTTAAGCAGTTTAACGAGGGAAGATGTGAAGTAGAAAATGAGTATGGAAGAGCGGTAAGTAAAGAGGGAAATATAACCGCACAAAAACTTATAGAAAAATATTTTGAAAAACGAGACCACTTTAGGTGGAGAGGTATAGGGGATATAAAAAAGAGTGCTTTAAAACTAAAAGATGAGTATGCTTCTTATGATGCTGAAAAAATTTATGCTGATATATTGCCTGAAAAAAAGATAGATGATCATAAAATGTGTATCTGCGGTGAAATTTTAAAAGGAAAAGCTAAGCCTATGGATTGTAAAGTATTCGGTAAAGCTTGTAAGCCAAATTCACCCCTTGGAAGTTGTATGGTCAGTAGTGAAGGGGCTTGTGCGGCATACTATAAGTATGGGAATCTGCTTTAGAATTAAAAATTAAAAATTGATGAAAATGAGGGTGAGATGAAGAGTATAACACTTGCTATGGGAAATGGGGGAGAAGAGAACAATAAGCTTATAAGAGATGTTTTTTACGGTACCTTTGGGAATGAAGTGCTTGATAAGAGTGAAGATGCGGCGGTTTTACAATTGAAAATGAAAAATGAAAAATTAAAAATTAGTGAAATTGCTATGAGTACGGATAGTTTTACTGTTTCGCCTCTCTTTTTTCCGGGGTCTGATATAGGTAAGCTTAGTATCTGCGGTACTTGCAATGACCTTGCTATGATGGGGGCATCTCCTAAGTA
>JALVWI010000227.1 GCA_027038335.1 Campylobacterales bacterium
TTGGCATTTACAACCGCGCCTGAAGATGAACCCTTTAGTATATTATCTATCGTAGAACAGATATATAGATTTGAGTTTGATTTTTTAGCAAATATATCACAAAAATTCGTTCCGGCAACTGATTTCATTTCGACAGGTTTATTAAAAATCCTTACAAATTTTTCATCCTTATAAAACTCTTTTAAATACTCATAAGGCTCAATATCATCTTTCAATCTACAATATATATCACACATCTCACCTCTAACAAGCGGTAAAAGATGTGGAATAAAGTTGACATCATATTCAATCCCCCTAGAGACAATCTTCATCTTTTCTTTTATTTCAGGTTCATGCCTATGCATCATGGGATTGTAAGCAAATACATTTTCGTCTATAGAAACAAAGTGTGTTTTATCGGTACACTTTTTCCCTGCTCCGCTAACTCCACTTTTTGCATCAATAAAAATAGGATAATTTTCGTCAATATATTTACAAAAAGGAAGTATTCCAAGTAGTGTTGCGGTAGGATAACATCCCGGATTGGCTACAAGAGTTGTTTGTTTAATTTTCTCTCTAAAAAATTCAGGAAGCCCATAAATCGCTTCATTTAAATGCTCTTTATCTTGGTGAGAGCAATAATGCTTTTCATAAGTTTCAAGTTTAAGCCGATAATCAGCTGAAAGATCCACCACTTTCACACCAAGTTCTAGCAACTCTTTTGCAAAACCCATAGCAGTTTTATGAGGAAGTGCCAAAAAAGCCAAAGAGGCATTTTGGGCAACTTCTTTTGCATCTGCTTTTTTTATATCTATATCAAAAACACTAACAAGTGCCGGATAAAGCTCACTAAGTCTCATTCCACCTTCACTATTGGCAACATAAACAAGCTCAAATCCCGGATGATTTATAAGTATTTTTATAAGTTCAAGTCCGGTAAAACCGCTAGCTCCTATGACTGCTACATTGATCTTTGTCATGGTTTTATCTCTATGATTTCATACTCTTTTGTACCGCTAGGAAGTTTCATGATAACTTCATCGCCCTCCTCTTTTCCAAGAAGTTGCTTTGTAAGTGGAGAACTATATGATATAAGTCCATTTTCAGGTGAACTTTCATAACTTCCTACTATCTTATAAGTTATCTCTTCCCCGCTATCTAGATCTTCCAAAGTAACAGTTGAGCCAAATCTAACCTTGTCATGCTCATAACTCTTAGGATCTACTACTTGAGTTTTGGCCAAATATGTACTAAGTTCATAAATTCTTGCTTCTATAAAAGCTAGTCTCTCTTTTGCGGCATGGTATTCTGCATTTTCTTTTAAGTCCCCATGACTTCTTGCTATATCTATCTCTATAATTGTTTGCGGTCTTTGATTTTTTTGAAGATCTTGAACTTCAATCAATAATTTATCATATCCCTCTTGTGTTATCGGTTCTTTTTTCAATTAAATTCTCCCATATTCGTGATTAATAACTCGTGATTAGTGATTGGTGATTGATAATTTATTCTAAATCCTACACCCTAAAACCTAAATCCTATCTCGTAATTATATCAAAAATTTAGCTACATTTTTTGAACTGCCATGCTTTAATAGTTTTCTCAAGATTAATGAATGTCGAAAAAAATATTTTCTATCTGTATTATTATACTCTCGTAAAAGATTTTCTTTAGTAACTTCATCTTGAATAAACTCTTTATGCAAAGGCTTCAACCCTTCAAAATCTAGTATAATATTTGCCAAACCTATGTGATTTAACTTAACAAATCTTTTAGCTATAAAATAATCAATCTTTTTAGCCTTATAAGCAAGTACAAAAGGTACTCCTATAAGTGAAGCTTCAAGAGTGGCTGTTCCTGAACACACGAAAGCAAAATCACTTCTAAAAAGTGCTTCTCTTGTATCTCGAACCACTTCAAACTCTTCTATATCACCGTATATTTCTTCTATATCATCTTTT
>JALVWI010000228.1 GCA_027038335.1 Campylobacterales bacterium
ATTTATTGCTTAGTGATGAAGAGTGTAACGGGTACAATACTCATGCAAAACTTATATCACCTCTGCAAGAAGATGAGGAAAAAGAGAGATTGATAAAGTATCTAAAAGAGGGAGTTATAGATGTTATAAGTTCATCTCACTCACCAAAATCCTACATATATAAAGATGTTGCTTTTGAAGAGGCAAAAGATGGAGTTGATGCTCTCTCTTTGACTTTAAAGCTTGGATATACATATCTTGTAAAAAAAGGTATTATCTCATTTTACCAATTTATCAATATGGTCTCTAAAAATCCGGCAAATATCCTATCTTTAGAAAAAAAAGGTGAAGTCAAAGAGGGCTTTAGTGGGGATTTGATACTTTTTGATCCTACTGTATTACAAAGGATAGATGATGAGTCTTCGCTTTATTACGGTAAAGAGGTGTATGGCTTTGTAGAAGATGTCAAGGAGAATTAAAATGGAAAATTTTTTAAAAAAGACAAAAGAGGCTAGTAGAGTCATTGCTACACTATCGCCAAAGAAAAAGAGTGATATTTTGATAAAAATGGCTGAAAAGCTTGAAAAAAATTATGAAGATATATTAAAAGCAAACAAAGAGGATATGTCTCTTGGTAGGAAGCTTGAACTTTCATCTGCACTTTTAGATAGACTTTTTTTAGACAAAGAGAGGGTTTTTAAGATGGCGGATTCTTTAAGAGAGATAGCTATCTTAAAAGAGCCTGTAGGTAGAGTGCTTGAGGGGTGGATAAATAAAGACAATCTTCGCATAGAAAAGGTAAGTGTCCCCATAGGAGTGATAGGCATCATTTATGAGAGTCGTCCAAATGTTACAAGTGATACCGCAGCACTTTGTTTTAAAAGCGGAAACGGATGTATCTTAAAGGGCGGAAAAGAGGCAATGAAAAGTAATGTAGCTATTGCTGCTATACTTTCTTCTGTTTTAGAAGAGAATGGTTTGCCAAAGGAGGCTATTACACTACTGCCTGATTATTCAAGAGAGGGAGTCGGTAAACTTATAAAGATGGATAAATATGTTGATCTTATCATCCCAAGAGGAGGAGAAAAGCTCATAAGTTATATATCCCAAAACTCCATAGTACCTGTCATAAAGCATGATAAAGGACTTTGCCATACCTACATACACGAAAAAGCTGATATAAAAAAAGCTGTTGATATAGCCATAAATGCCAAAGTTCAAAGACCCGGAGTTTGTAATGCTTTAGAGACTTTGCTAATAGATAAAGCTGTGGCAAAAAATGTGCTGCCTATACTCAAAGAGGAGTTTGATAAGCACTCAACACTTTTAAAAGGGTGCGAAGAAACTACTAAAATTATTGAAGTAGAAAAAGCAACTGAAGAGGACTGGGACAAGGAGTATCTTGAAAACATTCTTAGTATCAAAGTAGTATCCAATCTTGAAGAAGCGATAACTCATATACAAAGACATAGCTCTTTTCACTCAGATGCTATTGTTACGGAAGATTATAGCGCGGCTGAAGAGTTTTTAAATAGAATAGATTCCTCTTGTGTATATGTAAACGCTAGTACTAGATTTACCGATGGTGGAGAGTTTGGATTTGGTGCAGAAGTGGGTATAAGCACTAGCAAGTTACACTCTCGAGGACCTATGGGGATAAATGACTTGACTACTTATAAGTACAAGATATATGGGGATGGGCAGGTAAGAGAATAATTAAAAATTAAAAATTAAAAATGAAAAATTAATGAAAAATGAAAAATTTAGTGGTGAAATTTTGCTTGAGATAGAGAACCTTACTTTTGGGTATGATAGGAGTAAGCCTCTTTTTAGGGATTTTAACCTTACTCTTAAAAGAGGGGAAGTTGTATCTATCGTTGGAAGAAGTGGGGTTGGTAAAAGTACCCTTTTTTCTTTGATATGTGGCGAAGTAAAACCTCAAAAAGGTACAATAAAAGCTA
>JALVWI010000229.1 GCA_027038335.1 Campylobacterales bacterium
CCTACAGTCAATCCCAAAAAAAGAGAATTAAAAAATTTATACCAAAGATAATATCTATAATTTATCAAAACTTAGCACTCACTCCCACTAAAAATGTTCTCTCAAAATTTGTCGGATAAACTCCCAAAGCAAAACCGCTATCTACAAAAAGTGCATTTTTTTTATCAAAAATGTTATTGATTTTTGCAAATAAATTTAACTTTTTAAATTTATAGTTTATAGAGAAATCAGTCGAATTAAAACTTTTCATCTTGCCAAAACTCTTATCAAAATCACTCATAGCATAAGCTTTAGACCTATAGGTATGAGATAAAAGCAAAGCTGTCTTGTAGTTTGGATTGTATCCTAAAGAGAGTTTTAAGTTATGTTTTGAAACTCCGGGGATTTCATTTCCCTCAATAGAAGGATTTGAACTATTTTTTCTTATCTTTGTATCTATATAAGAGTAATTAAGTTTTGTGTATAAATTGTAGTGGATATTGTATTTTTCTTCTAATTCTAGACCATATTTTTTTGTTTTATCAAGATTGGTATTGACCCAAGTTGCACTATTGTAATATATCTCATCTTTTACATCAGCATAAAACAGGTCTATTTTCATTTTATGAGGATATTTAAAATAGTTATATCCTATCGTATAATTGTTTACTTTCATCGGTTTTATAAAACCGTTAAACTTTGTATATTTATACTTAAAAGTAGTCAAATCATAAACAGGCGTAAAAAACCTATCAATATCTGGGGCTTGGAAAGAGTGGTTGAAATTTATAAAAAATGAACTCTGTTTTGAGATTTGATAATTATATCCTATCTCATAAGCATTAAAATTATCACTACTGCTCAATCGGTTTGAACTATTTGCATCATTGCTATAATCATAATCAACATTTTCTCTTCTAGCACCTAAAGATAGCCTATGGTTGTCAAACTTAAAAATAGTATCAAAATAAAATGCAAAATTATCTTTTTCCATTTTATTGTTACTGCTTGGCGTAAAAGCACTAGTAGATTTTCTTTTTCCATCAAATTTTTGTGCACCAAATACCATTTTTAAAACATTTGTATTGTAATTGATCCTTGAATTATAGCTGTTGTAGTCATATCTGTTTAAATTACCCCATGATATGAAGTTTGATTTTTTATCTTCATTATTTGCATTAAAATCAAAAGATAACTTATCATTGATTTGGTATTTAAGACCATAGCTAAGAACTCCATCATAAAAAGACTGGCTTGTAAAACCTTTAGGAGATAGCTTAGGATTGCTAAAATATGTACTTAGATTTATATCATTTGCATACTTCACATCCATATCAGAAAAAGTTTTACCTATATAAATTTGCAAAGCATCATTTGGTTTGATAGTAAGCTTTAGGCCTTTGTTCGTATCTTCGCTATCATTTTTTTTGC
The DNA here is from genome assembly GCA_027038335.1 of Campylobacterales bacterium. Taxonomy (GTDB): domain Bacteria; phylum Campylobacterota; class Campylobacteria; order Campylobacterales; family JALSKU01; genus JALSKU01. The sequence continues at coordinate 1,411 of JALVWI010000229.1, forward strand.
CGGTTGCAGTATCTATCCTATCTCCATCACTCATAGTTTTATTGTAAAAACCGGATAATGAAATATATTTTCTATCCAATCCAAAATCAAAACTTCCATGTCTTAAACCATGACTTCCATAATAACTTTGAAAATTGATCCCGGTAAAATTATTTGTGATAATATTGATAGCACCCGCATTTGCCCCATCTCCATACTCAACCGAACCGTTTCCTTTTAAAATTTCTATCCTTTTGATATTTTCAAGCGGGATAGCCGAAAGAAGTTGCGGAGACATATCTATGTTATTTAGTCTTCTGCCGTTAACTGTTATAACAATATTTTCATAACCGTTACCTATGCCATATCCTCTCATATCAATATATTGAGTATATGGATTGCCATAAGATGGAGCAACAGTCATAGATGTTTGGGTATTTAAAAAATCGTATAAATTTTTGGAGTGAGAGTTTTTTATATCTTTTTGTGTATAAACTTCAGATGCAAATGTCGCATCAACCTCTTTGACTTCAACCTTTTTCGATATGA
>JALVWI010000230.1 GCA_027038335.1 Campylobacterales bacterium
ATATATACTCTTCAAAACCGGAAGCTATTATCATGGTGGGGGCATACAAACCGGTTGCTCTATTTGTTAAAAGATATAGAAAAATGGATAAATCTAAAAAAACTATATTTTGCAATATCTCCTTTGTGAATGCTGATGAATTAGTGCATGAGCTTAACTATAAAACTAAAAATATGATATTTTCTCAAACAGTGCCCTCTTATAATGACCTATCTCTTCCTATAGTCAAAGAGTATAGGAAAATTTTAAAGATAAAATATCCACATACAAAGTATGGTTTTGTATCTCTTGAGTCATATCTTGATGCAAAGATAAGCGTAGAGGCATTAGAGAAAATAAAAAATAGCATAACAAGAGAAAAGTTTTTAAATAGTTTAAGAGAATTAGCAAAAATATATAAAGAGAAAAAACTTTTTGGAAGAGTTTTTCTTTTTGAGTACAAGAATAAAAAGTTTATCGAACTTAAAGGCATCAGCAAATGAAGAGATTTAAAAAAATTACTAAAATATTAAATAAAATCTCTTTTCAACATAAAACAAATTTTTTGATATTTTTAATCGCAGGGGGAATGCTTAGCATAATGTTACTAGCTGAAATATCTCTATTTTCTTTAAAATATGACTTTGATATGCTTTATAAAAAAAGAACAGTTCCGTTAGTGCAACTTGAAGAGATAAAAGACCTTTATAAAGTCAATGTCTATGATACACTTTTTGATTTAAACCAAAATATCATAAAGTATCCTCAAGCAAAAGAGGTCATATCTCTTGCCAAGCAAATCATCAAGAAAAACTGGATCAAGTTCAATGAAAGTTTAAAAAGTGAGCCGAAACCCTTTTTTTTCTTTTTTACAAATATTGCACAAAGATACTTGTTTGAAAAACAAAATCAAGAAAATTTTAAAATCCTACAAAATAGTATGCTTAAAAATATCAATAAAAAAATGAAAGAGATCGATAGCGAAATACACTCTATCTTAATCGCTAAAAAAAAGAATAAAAACAAAGATATGACTACTTTGCTTAAAAAATTATACCTCAATATCGGGCTTTCAAATATATATCTTACCAACCTTATAAATTTTGATCTTAAAAAAGCGGCACTTGAAAAGAGGCGAACATCTAAAGTATTTTATTTTACATTTGCAATTTCACTCTTTTTTATCGCTATCATATTTCTCATCAGCATACTACTCTCTATCTTTATAATGGATAATTTTAAAGAGTTGCACAATTCATTGGAAAAAAAGGTGGATGAAAAAACAAAAGAGTTGCAACAACTCAACAAAAACCTTGAAATTAGAGTCAAAAAAGAGGTAGAAAACAATAGAAAAAAAGATAGGATAATGTTCCAGCAGGCAAAATTAGCAAGTCTTGGAGAAATGCTACAAAATATAGCTCACCAATGGAGACAACCGCTAGGAAGTCTCTCTCTTATCATCCAAAGTTTTCAAACAAAAAATATGGTGGGCAAGCTTACTGATGAATTTATCGACCAAAAAGTAAATGATGGATTGAAAATTGCAGAAAATATGTCCGCAACCATAGATGACTTTAGAAACTTTTTTAACCCGGATAAAACTAAAAAATATTTTACTATCAAAGAGTGCATAGAACACTCACTTGAACTTTCAAAATATCTACTTGAAAAAAAAGGCATTGATGTATATCTTCTCTCACACAAAGAGATGCTTGTGTATAGTTACTTCAATGAACTTTCTCATGTTTTTTTAAATATCATAAAAAATTCTGAAGATGCACTATCAAAAAGCAATATTATGGATAAAAAGATATTTATCATTCTCAAAAAAAGTAAAGAGTTTGCTATAATAAGCTTTATAGATAACGGTGGAGGAATTCCTGAGGAGATAAAAAATAAAATATTTGAACCATATTTTACAACCAAACATAAAACTTCTGGAAC
>JALVWI010000231.1:0-5269 GCA_027038335.1 Campylobacterales bacterium
ACATCTGCTAAAGGACTAAGTCTCTCAAGCCCTATAGCTTGCTCCAAGGCTATCGGCACCATTCCGGCTATTGTTCCAAATGCAGTCATCATAACAGGTCTAAATCTGACTGTAACACTATTGATAGCACTATCAAATGCACTATTTTCCTTCCTATACTGCTGATAAAAGTCTATCAGCAAGACCGCATTTTTTATAATGATACCAAAAAGCAAAAGTATCCCAAGAAGGCTTGGCATACAACTTGGCTTATTAAACAGCATCATTCCCCATGCAGCTCCTATAAGCGAAAGAGGAAGTACAAGTATCATGATAAATGCCATTCTAACTGATTTGTAGATAGCTATCAAACTCATTGTAAGGATGATGACACCTATACCTATGGCTTTTAACATTCTTTTGAAACTATCATTTATTTGAGCTATATCACCGGTTTGCTCAGTTTTAAAATTATCATTTTTTATCGACTTGATAGCTTTTAAAGTATCTTCAGTCAAATGAGTTACCGGTCTTTTTGCTCTATAACCATTGATATCCACGCTATAAAGCATATTGTCTCTTTCGATTTTGGCATAAGTGATATTTTTCTTTATAGTTGCGATTTGAGACAATGGTATCTCTCCAAATCTTGTACTTATAGGAAAGAGTTTCAAAGTTTCAAGATTTTTAGTAAATTTATCTTTAAGATATAGTCTGACAAATTGTGTATTCATAGATTCCAAGTTGGCATTTAGTGAAACTACTTGACCTTTTATAGGCAGTTGCATAGCTATTTGGAATGGAGTTATACCATATCTTAATGCTTTATTTCTATCAACATCTATAATATACTCAGTAAAGTCTTTATCCCAACTTTGTGAAACAGAAGTCAAACCTTTTACATTTAGCATACCTTTTTTTATCTCATTGGCATATTTGCTCATTCCTTGCAAGTTTGCTCCTGTTATCCTTGTATCAACAGTAGCTTTTATAGATGAAAGAGCCGTAGCTCCAAAATCATATACATCATCTCTCTTGATACCTTCAAGCTCAGCTAATTTACCTCTTATGATATTTTCAAGCTGCCAAAGAGTAAGTTTCCTTGCAAATCTATTGACTGCATCTATAGTGATAGTAGCTTCAGTAGGCAAGTTTCCGCTACCAAGACTTAAAACTCCCGGTTCACTACCGAAAGATATAGAACTTCTAAGTACCCATGGCTGTTTATCAAGCCATTTTAAAAACGGTTTTAATTTTGATTCGGCTTTATCAACTGTCTCATTTGCACTAAAAGCTATATGAGCTTCTATGATACCTGTGTCCATAGGAGGCATAGCATCTTTTCCGATAGTAGGCATAACATTTTTCATACTAAAAACCAAAAATGCTATAACACCCATAGTAAGCATAAATCTTCTTAGATATTTAAGCCATCCACCGCTGTTTGAAAACTTTATGATACTCTCATAAGGAGCTACAAGTCTTCCGACTGTATTTTGGTAAAACCATTCAAAACCTTTTTCTATCTTAGTTTTGCCTGTTCCGTTTTTATATAGGTATGATGATAAAAGCGGTATAAAAGTGATAGATAAAAAGTAACTTACAAGTAGTGCTATGATAAGAGTTTCGATAAGCGGTCTAAATATCTTTTGTGGAAATCCTCCTACAAACATTAGTGGAAACAATATAGCAATAGTAGCAAAAGTTCCTGCAAATACAGGAGCTAAGACTTCTTTTGTTCCGTTTTTTATGGCAAGTTGTAAGTCTTCTTTGGTTTCATTTAAGTGTCTTTCTATATTTTCTAGCACAACAACGGCATCATCTGTTAGCATACCAAGAGCTAAAATGATAGCTGTATAGATAACTATATTTAGCTCACCTCCAGTGATCCAAATGATAGCAATAGTAGCAAAGAATACCATAGGTATAGAAAATCCGGCAGCGATAATTGCCCTAAAATTACCCAAAAATACCATGATAACCAAAAGAGTATATATTACAGCATCTCTTAAAGCTTCAAGCATATTTGTATTGGCTTGTTCTATGAGATCTCTTTGGGTATCACTTATAGAAAAGTTTATATTTGGATATTTTTTTTGCAACTCTTTCATTTGTGCCCTTGCGGCTTTACTTACATCAAGTACACTTCCGCCCGGTGCTCTTTGAATAGATAAAGCGATAGCATCTTTACCGTTTCCTATATATCCGCTTGTTCTTTTTTGATAGCCCCATTTTACATCAGCTACATCTTTTAGTCTGACATTTGGTTTTATAAGTAAATTTTTTAAATTTAGTACATTATCTTTTTCACCATAAATTGTAACAGTAAAAAAGCTATCTTTTCCCTTTATAAAACCGACAGGTATGTCTTTATTGTTTGCCATTATCACTTTGACAATTCTATCAAAATCCACACCATATTTTTTAGCTTTAAACGGATCTATTTCTATATTTATAGAGCTTTGATATCCACCGAAAACTTCTACATTTCCTATATTTTTATTGGCAAGAAGTCTTGGCTTTATGAAGCTGTCAGCTATCTTTCTAATCTCACCTAAAGTAATAGAACTATTTTTAGGACTTAGTGCGATAACATCAACAGGAAGTGTAAAATCACCCGCTGTATAAATAGCCGGATTTAAACCTGCAGGGATCTTTGCTTTTGCGATATTTAGTGCATTTGCCACATCAACCGCAGCCGCATTTAGTCCTTTTTTGTAGCCAAACTCTGCACTTACTATAGACATATTGGCAACATTTACACTGCTTATATCTGTAACTAAGCCCAAACGAGCAAGCTCAGTCTCTATAGGCTTTGATACAGTAGAAGCAACAACTTTGGCTGTAGCTCCCGGAACTTTTGTGATGACAACGATCTTAGGAGGGTTGGCATCAGGAAAAAGATTTTTTGGAAGCGTGGTAAGCCCTATGATACCCATGATAAAAAAGCCCACTATTAAACTGTATAGTAGGTATGGTCTTTTATAAAAATATTCAAATATCATGATATATCCTTTACTCTATCGCTCTAACTTTTATACCACCAAGCAATTTTAGCAATATATCTTGTTTTGCAACTACTATATTTTCTTTCGGATCTACTCCCTGCACAACAACCCCTTGTTCACCGTTGGCTATAACTTTTACTTTTTTTGCACTTGCTCTTGCATTATTTACAAGAACTATACTGCTTTTACCGTCTCTATCTAAAAGTGCATCATGAGGAAGCATATAACCGTTTTTATCGTAGATAACTACATCTATACTTACTGTTTGATTGCTTACAAGATTTTCATCTATATTTGCCACATACTCCAAAAGCCCGTTAAATGTAGTTCCAAGCGGTTCAAGTGAATACTTTTTCTTTTTATAAATGATTTCGCTGGACTTTACATTTGCCGGAAGTCTTACAAGCAAGTAACCATTCGTTTTTGCACTGATACTAACAAGCGGTTTTCCCGGCATTGCTATATCTCCTACATTTGCAAGCCTCCTAGCAGTACCGTTAACAGGAGCTTTTATGGTTGCATAAGATAATGAATTTTTTATAGCTTCTTTGTTGGCATCAACCTCTTTTATCTTTAATTTTAGTGTGTTGATTCCTGCTTTTATAGCCTCAATTCCAGTTTGCTCTTTTTCGAATTGCTCTTTTGAAGCACCTTTGACTTTCAAAAGCTCTTTTGTTCTTTGGTGAGTTTTTAAAAGATTTTTAAGAGCAATTTTTTTTGACTTTATTTGAGATAGCAGTGAAGATATGGAAAAATTTAAAGATTGAAGCTTTGTTTTTAAATCTTTACTATCAAGTCTTGCTATAACTTCACCTTTTTTTACAGATTGACCATTATCAACTATATATAAAATCCTTCCGCTCATTCTTGAACTTATCTTTACATCATCATTACTTTTTGTGATAGCAAGATAAGGCAGAGTTAAAACTGCATGAGATATTTTAGGGTGTATAGTTTTTACCCTCATATCATAAACAACCGGCTTAGGAAGTTTTGCTTCAGCCGCCCTTTTTCTTTTTACAAGTGTCAGCCCCCCTTTGACAGCACCTACTATCACCAAAATAACAACTAAAAATATTAAAAACTTTTTCATCTTCTTCTCCCTCTTAATTCGTAATTCATAATTCGCAACTAGCACTAAATCCTAAATCCTAAATCCTCTATTCAACTATCCCCTCTAAATCATTCCCATATATCACAGCTAGTTTTGCTAGTGTTTGCCATTTTTGAGATACGGCTTCGTAGTAATTTGCTTTTGCACTAACTACCGCATCTTCATATCTTAGATAATCCTCTTCCGTCATCCTTCCCCCCTCAAAAGCTACTTTTGCATACTTTAGTAAACTTTCCTCTTTTTTAACATTTGCTTTTTTTAATTTTTCTGAATTTATCAAAAGTTTCAACTGCTTTTGCAAAGCACTGCTTTGGGCTGTTAATTCCTCTTTTATTTTTTCAAGTTTCATTTTGTTTTTCATGATAGTTATCTTTTTTATCTGCATATCACTATCAAGTGTCTTATCAAACAAAGGTACTGAAATGCCCAAAGAGTAGTAACCGTAACCTCTATGTACATCTTTGCCGTATTTCACATCATTTTGAGCATAATTTTCACTCCATAAAAGTGAAAGTGCTACTTTTGGATAATATCTTTTATATTTTGATGCTTTATAATCACTCATTGCGGCAGCCACAACTTCTTGCAAAGGTTTTAACGCATAAAAACTTCCTTTTTTTACCTCTGTTTCCATCTGCATAGATACCGGTTTTTCAAGCTCTATACCGGTCAATCTTTGGATATTGGAAATTACTGAAGCTTTTTTTATCTCGATATTGTTTATGGTTATATCTATTTGATTGATTTTCTCATCTATCTTATCAAGTGCGATAGCCGGAGTTCTTCCGCTATTTACCGCTATAACTAGATCCTCTCTTGTAGTTTTTAAAGAATTTCTCGTAGTTTTTAAAGCTACAAGTAAACTATCAAGATATTCCAAAGATGCGTTTGAACCGAGAATGACACCTTCATTTTGATAAAAATTAAGATTCTTTTTAAACTTTGCACTTTTAGCAAAATGTTTTGCTTTTTCTCCCAATGCACTTAACTCTTTTACAAAGATAGGCACATCAGCCTTGAATCCAACCTTTTCAATGGTATTTGAAAAAGGCAATGGTGCTTTTTGGGCTGTAAGCTTCGCAGTCGTCAATGGATCAAGCGGTCTTAAATTGGTAGGTGAATTATAATGCGTATATGCTCCAAAGATATTTATTTTTGGATAATATGC
>JALVWI010000231.1:5369-8590 GCA_027038335.1 Campylobacterales bacterium
AAAAGGTTTATAGTACCTGTTATCATAAAGTGTATAATGATAGGCTCTATGTCAAAAAAGCACCCTTTTTCCTCTCCTCTTTTTAAAATATCACTTAACAGTAAAAAGATTTGTTTTAAACCTACAAACATATCATCAGGCAGATTTTTAGCCCCGTTTCCAAGCTCAGCCAACATCAAAGATGAGAGATATGGGTTATGCCATGCAAAATCACAAAATGTTTCTATAAATATCCTAAGCTCATCTTTTGGTTTTTCTGCTTTTTTAATATCTTCAACAATTTGCCCATAAATTTCATCCAGCAAAGTACTAACAACTTTTTCATAAAGTTTTGCTTTATTTTTGAAGTAGTAATAAATCATAGCCTTATTGATACTTGCTTCACTAGCTATAAGATCGACACTAACCCCATCAAATCCATCTCTTGCAAATAACTTCATAGCGGTATCAATGATATTTTTTTGAGTTCTTTTGCTATCTCTTGTGTTTCCCATATATATATCCTCAACTAACTATTTAGTTGATTATAATACTTTTACTATAAAATTATGCTTAATCTTTTTATTTTTTGAGATTATTTTTATTGTCGAAGTTTTAAACTTCAACAATAAAAATCTATTGATTGTTACTGATTTTTCTTTTCTCTCAATAGTTGATTTAGCTTCGTAAAGAATTCGCTAGAATTTTTCTCCCAATCTTTAGCAAGAGCCAAAATCTCACCGGCTTTTTCTATAGTTTGGTTTGTTTTTATATATTGGAGTATCTCTTTTATGATATGGTGTACATTTTTATGAGGATTTGTAATGGCAGGGTAAGATGGTAATTTTCCATACTCTTTTATTGTCTCTGTGCTAGTGTACCATTTTCCAAATCTACAACTTTTTTCATCATCAAATTGAACATTACCGTTTTCTCTATATATGGCTTGATATCCTTTTGATTTAAATATCATGTGATCTATTTTTACAAGTGTCAAATAAAGCTCACTTGCTATATCTTCATTTTTCTTTTTAGTTACTCTTGAACTTTCTATAAGATGGTCTAAAGTATGGGTAAATTCATTTAATTTTTCAGTTGATTCTGTTGTAATATACTCAGTTTTCTCATTATTTTCTAGCATTTCATTTGAATTTTGTTTGAGTATATTGATATTGGCTTCAACCTCTCCTGTTGCTTTTTGAGTTCTCTCAGCTAGTTTTCTTACTTCATCAGCAACTACGGCAAAGCCTCTTCCATGCTCACCCGCACGGGCTGCTTCTATGGCTGCGTTAAGGGCTAAAAGATTGGTTTGATCTGATATATCTTTTATAAGAGACATTACATTGCTTATCTCTTCAACATTTTGATTTACCTGCTCTGAACTCTCTTTTGCTCCGTGCATCATCTCTGCTATGGTGTTGATATTTTCCACTATATTATTTACACTTGACTGAACATCATTGACAGTTTTTTCAGCCTCTTCATTTATATCATTTATCTCATTTATACTTTCTATATTACTTGATAATGATTCTTGAAGATCTGAGGCATCGTGAGTAGAACCATCTATAAGAGTATCGGCCAAAGAGGTAAATAGTTCACTTTTTTCAAGATTTGCTTTTGCCTCTTGTTCTGCCATACTTGCCATCTTAGCCTCTTTTTCTGCCTCTTTTGCTATCTTTTCAACTTTTTCTATAAATTGGTTGAAATTGCATATAGCTTTTCCTATCTCATCATTTGATTCTATATCTATTCTCCTTGAGAGATCAGCATCGCCTTTTGCTAGTTCATAACTTGCTTGAGCTAGATTATTTATAGGCTTGATAACTATCTTATTAACCAAGAAAAGTATGATCAAGAGTATAAGAAGATCAATGATGCCTATAACTAAGATTTGCTCTTTTAACCTTGCTATATTTGCATCTATTAGTTTATTGATAATTGAACTTTTAACCCCCATCAAAGCATACCCTACAGTTACACCGTCAAATCTTTTGAGAGGATAAGCTTTTGTGAAATATTTATCATTTATCTCATATTTATCATTTATAGCTTTTTTCATACTAAAGTTATTTGATAAAACATAGTTTAAAAATACTTTATCGATATGTTTTGTGCTAGAGAGAGGATATCCATCTTTTTGGTATTTTATCTTTTTGTCAATGGAAGCAAATTTTTTATCTAAAAAGTATAAAAAATCTATACCATTTTTTTTAAATGCTCCACCAAAATTATTTATGCCTCCGCTAAAATCCAGTAAAGCTATCAAATTACCGTCATTGAAGATAGGAAATACACTTCTGAGCCTTAAACCTTTCGGGGATTCTTCAAATGTAGTAAGAGGCTTTTTGCTTGCAATAACTTTTTTATATGAATTTAGAACTGTTTTTTCACCGTAGCTTTTCGGGTTCCAAGATTTTATAATGGATTTTAAATTTTTATCAACTATATGAACATTTACCTTTTTAAAAGGAGTATTTTCTCTATAAAGTTTTCCGATACCTGCAAGCAATTTTTTTAATGCGTCTCTATCATTTGCCAAAATTGCTTTTGTTATCCTTTTATTTTTTGATAAAAGCATAGCATTGGTCACCCAAGTATTTTTTTTGGCCACAATTTGATCATTTAAAGCTATATTGAAACTCTTTGCTTGTTCAACATAAGTATCTTTTTTTAAGTCATCTATACTTGAATACTCTCTAAAAGTAAAAACTATAAAACCAAGTAGTATAACCAATATGATAGGTATTTGTATCTTTTTATTGATAGATAGATCTTTATACATTTCTTTCCTTTTTTATGCACAGAATATGTCTTCTTAATTGTACCATTTTAAATATGCAATGTAAAGCAAATGTATTAGTCCACAATATAGAATAACTTTTTTATTACTCTTTAAAAACCATATTTTTATGATATCATATATAAAGTTTATTATATTACTCTAAAAAGTTAAGGATTATATGTTTAACCCAAATTTTGCAATAGAGTTTCTTATATTATTTTAATGCCTCTGATATTTTAGGCAACAACTTTACCCTTATCTCATCAAAAGTTTTTACAAACTCTTCATACTCTTTTCCGTCAGGGTCTTCAAAACCGACATGTATCTTTTTGACAGGTTTTGGAAACATCGGACAACTCTCTTTTGCATGGTCACAAACCGTAACAACAAGGTCAAAGTCCATATCTAAAACTTCATCCAAATATTTGGAGTGATAACTATCATCCCAGCATCCATT
>JALVWI010000232.1 GCA_027038335.1 Campylobacterales bacterium
GAGCATTGTTTAGAGTATAAAATTCCTTTTGAAATATATGAAACAAATACTTTTGAACTTGCAAAAGAGAAGATAAGGAAAAATTCATCATTTTGCAGTTTTTTTTCAAGAATGAGAAGAGGGGCTTTATATAGTGCTGCACTAAAAGGCGGATATAACAAGGTTACGTTAGGACACCATTTTGATGATGCCGTAGAGAGCTTTTTTATGAATTTTATGTATAATGGTGCCTTAAGAAGTTTACCTCCAAAATATAAAGCTTCCAATGGACTTGAAGTGATAAGACCTTTGATACTTGTTAGAGAAAGGCAACTTATAGACTGTGCTAAATCCAATAGTTTTCCTCTTGTTGGTGATGAAGCTTGTCCTGCTTTTAGGTTTGATGTTAAAATGCCACATGCTAGAGCAAATACAAAAAAAATGTTACAAGAGATGGAAGAGAACAATCATGAACTTTTTATATCTTTAAAAGCAGCGTTTGAGCATATTCATGTAGGTAGTTTTTTAACTCGTAACTCGTAACTCGTAACTCGTGATTAGTGATTAGTGATTAGTGATTGGGTTCACTATTTTTGCACAAATCTTTTATATCATTATCTTAAAAAAGGAGACAATGTGACAAAATACCTCTTTTTATCTTTTATCTTATTTATTACAGGATGTGCACCGGAATATATGGTAAAAAATATCTATATACCGCCGGTTGGAGTTACTGCTAAGAAATGTATCAATCAGTGTGAAATCATAAGAAAAAATTGTGAATCAAGTTGCAATCTTAAATACAATCAATGTATAAATGATGCTTATAAAAGAGCAAAAGATATAAAAGCTTTAGAGGATATTGAGTATCAAAAAAGATATAACAGATATAAAATGGCGTTGGATAATTATCGTTTAAGGCTATATACTTGGCAAAGTCAATATGACAGTAGTTATAAAGATTACAATTATTTTTCAAGTAAATGTCGTGTAAACAAAGATGCTTATGCATGTGATAGGCAAAGAGACTTGAGATATACTATAGATAAACTTTTAAGAGTAAAACCTATCCATCCAAAAATACCATATCAAAAAAGTTTTGAGCAAATATATAATAACGAAAAGAGTGTTTGTCAAAGCAACTGTAATTGCCAAAAAGACTACGATGTCTGTTTTTTAAATTGTGGCGGAGAGATACAGATGAAAAAAATTTGTATTAGCAACTGCGATAAGTGATCATGTTATAAAGCTTCTACATTTACAACACGACCACCTCTTTTGACAATTCTTATGCGTTGACCTCTATGAAAACGATTACCTTTTGCTATGACTATGATACTATTACCGTTATCAAGAGTTACAGTCAATTCTTGTGCGTTTGATTTGCCGACTTGATTTCCTACATAAGTACCGCTAAGACCGCCGGCAAGTGTGGCCAATGTACTACCTCTTCCATGCCCTAATAATGATCCAAGTACCGTGCCTGTTATAGCACCTATAAATGTTCCGGTACCGTTATCTTTTATGGCAACAGGGCGAATTGACTCTATGGTGCCGCTCTGAGAGTACAATACTTGTTTTGTTGCACCGGCATCAACCTCTTGTAGTCCGGGTTTTGCACATCCTGAGATTGAAAAAAATACAACAATGCTTATGAGCATTGCAATTATCAATTTTATTTTCATCTTTTTCTCCTAAAATATTATATTATATTAATTTTATCATAAGCTGCTAAATAAAATATAAATTTTATACTCTAAATTGTATTTATAATCCCAAATTTTACAATAGAGTTGTTGTAGTACTACTTATGCAATGAAATCTATTGTAAAATTTGGGATAATAGTATTTGGAAATGCTTCAGTTGATTTTAATAGAAGAGATTATATAATTAACTAACTAATTAGTTAAGGAGTAGTTATGAGTGAACATCATCATCATAATGTAAGCGGTAAAAATCTTTTTATTACAATTGCTTTAAATATTGTTATAACCATTGCACAAATATTTGGTGGAATTATATCGGGTTCACTGGCGCTTTTAAGTGATGCTATGCACAATTTTAGTGATGTGTTGGCACTTTTTATAGCATATTTTGCAAATAAATTGGCATCTCGTCCAAACAGTAAAGATAAAACTTTTGGATTTAAAAGAGCTGAGATATTGGCTGCTTTATTTAATGCCTCAGCACTAATTGGTATAGCAATTTTCCTTGTTGTTGAAGCGGTGGATAAGTTTATGTTTCCAAAACCGGTCAATTCTTTATGGGTAATAGGACTGGGTCTGCTTAGTATCATTTTAAATGCCGCAAGTGTTTTGCTAATAAAAGATGACGCACACGACAATATGAATATAAAAGCGGCATATTTGCATCTTTTAAGTGATGTTTTGACAAGTGTTGCTGTGGTAGTAGGCGGTATTTTGATATATCTTTATCAAATTTACTGGGTAGATCCTCTTATATCCATTATCATTGCTTTTTATCTGGTATGGGCTTCGTATGATCTTGTAAAAGAGAGCAGTGCCATACTTATGCAGTTTACTCCAAAAGAGGTAAATCTTGATGAGCTTATAAAAACCATAGAAAATGAACCTTTGATAAAAAATGTACACCATATACATATATGGAAGCTAAGTGACCGTCAAATCCACCTTGAAGCACATTTAGACTTTAATGAAGACTTACCTATATCAAAAACAAATGAGATCATAGATAATTTAGAAGATAAGCTACATGATAAGTTTCAGATAGAACATACTACATTTCAGTGTGAGTATGATAGAGATGATAAAAAAGATAAAATTGTAGGAGAAAAATGATGCTCATATTTTACCCTCTTGCCAAAAAGACAAGAGGGTAAAGCGGTTTATTTGACAGTTATAACTATCTGTTTATTTTGCTCATCTACAAAGATACTATCACCGTCTTTTATCTTATCTTCTAGGATCATTTCGGCGATTTTATCCTCTATAAACTCATAGATAGTTCTTTTTAAAGGTCTTGCTCCATATACAGGATCAAATCCGGCTTCAGCTAAAAGTGCTTTGGCATTATCGCTTAAAGTTATCTCTATATCTCTCTCTTTTAGCCTTGCTCTTAAGTCATTGAGCATTATATCAACTATCTCTTTTATCTGTTCAAGTCCTAATGGATTGAATATGACTATATCATCAAGTCTATTTAAAAACTCCGGTTTGAAGTGGAGTTTAAGTTCGTCCATTACAGCTTTTTCTCTATCTTTTGGATCCACAAACTCCATTATCTTGCCGCTTGCTATATTTGAAGTAAGGATGATGATGGTATTTTTAAAGTCAACAGTAATACCTTTGTTATCGGTGAGCCTTCCATCATCCAAAACTTGAAGCAAGATATTAAAAACATCAGGATGAGCTTTTTCTATCTCATCAAATAAAAGAACGCTATATGGATGTCTTCTAACTGCTTCAGTTAGCTGTCCTCCCTCATCATATCCTACATATCCCGGAGGTGCACCCACTAGTCTTGAGACGGCATGTTTTTCCATATATTCACTCATATCAAATCTGATAAGAGATTTTTCACTATCAAATAAAAATTTAGCTAAAGTTTTAGCTGTTTGAGTTTTACCCACACCGGTAGGTCCTAAGAACATAAAGCTACCTATCGGTTTATTGTCACTACTAAGTCCCGCTTTATTTCGTTTTATAGCTCTACTTACGGCTTTTATAGCGGTATCTTGACCTTTTACCTCTTTTTTAAGTTCATCCTCTATATGCAAAACTTTATCTTTTTCGCTTTGAAGCATTTTTGTTACAGGGATGCCAGTCCATTTGCTAACTATTTTGGCTATCATCTCTTCATCCACACTATTTTTAAGTAGTGTGCCGCTCTCTTGCATTTTAGCCCATTGTTCGTTTAATTGCTCCTCTTTTTTTAGAAGTTCAGGAATTTTGCCATACTCTATTTCGGCAGCTTTGTTAAAGTCACTATTTCTTTTGGCAAGTTCAGCTTCTCTTTTTAGTTCATCTATCTTGGTTTTTAGTTCAGCAATTTCATTGAAAACTTTTTTCTCATTTTCAAATTGGTGCTCCAATGATCTTTTAAGTTCTTCTTTATCAGCTAACTCTTTTTCTATCTCTTTTAGTCTATCTTCGTTTTTCTTAGATTTATCCATTTTTAGAGCCTCTTTTTCAACCAAAAGAGCATTTATCTCTCTTTTTACCTTGGATAACTCCATAGGCTCACTTTCTATCTGCATTTTAAGTTCAGCTGCAGCTTCGTCTATAAGATCTATCGCTTTATCAGGCAAAAATCTATCTGTGATATATCTATCACTTAGTTTGGCGGCAGCTACCAAAGCACTATCAAGTATAGTTACATTGTGGTGAGCTTCAAGTTTCTCTTTGATGCCTCTTAGGATTTGCAAAGCTTCATTGATATTTGGCTCTTCAACTTTTACAGGTTGAAATCTCCTTTGAAGTGCCGCATCTTTTTCAAAATATTTTCTATACTCTTTTAAAGTAGTTGCACCTATGGTGTGAAGTTCACCTCTTGCAAGTGCCGGTTTTAGCATATTTGCCGCATCCATACTTCCTTCGCTTGCACCTGCTCCTACAATGGTGTGAATCTCATCTATAAAAAGGATGATATTACCGTCTTGTTTTACTTCATCTATGACAGCTTTAAGTCTATCTTCAAATTCACCTCTATATTTTGCACCTGCGATTAATGCACTCATATCAAGTGCTATAACTCTTTTGTTTTGCAAACTCAAAGGTACGACTTTTTCTACAATTCTTTGAGCAAGTCCTTCAACTATTGCGGTTTTACCGGTACCCGGCTCTCCAAGAAGGATAGGGTTATTTTTAGTTTTTCTTATGAGGATTTGCATAATCCTTTGTATCTCTTCATCTCTTCCGATAACCGGGTCTAACTCATTGTTTAGAGCTTTTTTGGTTAAGTCTATGCCGTATTTTTCAAGATTTTCAAGATTTTCATCCGCACTTTGAGACTCTATCTTTTTTCCACCCCTTATGGCTTCAAGATTTTTTTTGAATTCCAAAAGGTCTAAATACTTAGAAAAAATACTCTTAAACGGTTCATCATCCAAGTTGGCAAGTAGCCAAGTATCAACAGCTAAGTAACTATCTCCGATAGAGTTCATAAGCCCTTCGGCTTTTTGTAAGCTCTCAGCTAAATTTCTTGATATTTTTATATTCTCTTTTGTTACGGTTGAGACTTTAGGAAGTCTATCGGCTTGAGATTTTACATCAAGTTCGATAGCGGCTTTGTCTATATTCATTTTATTTAATGCTTGGTTTAGTATGGAGTTACTATTGGTAAGTAATGCCCATAATAGATGAATTTTTTCAACTTCACTATTTTTATTGTGTAAAGCTAGTGATATACCGCTCTCAAGTGCTGCGGTCATTTGGTGGGTCAATTTTTCAAATAATTGTTTCATTTTTTCTCCTTTGTGTGGACTAAAAATATAGTCAAACTTTAAATTTAGTGGAATTATACAACATTTAGTCTATCAATGTCAAGTATATTCAGTAAAATTATTTAATTATTTTATTAAATATTGTATAATATATAAAATAGTGACAACTATTTAGTTTAAAAATTAAAATAGTATTTAACAATCTATTTAGGAATTATTAAGTAAAATATCTCTTCAAAATTAAATTATGCAAGGATAACAAAATAAATGAAAAAAAATAGATTTGTAGCATTGGGATTTGTCACAACACTTATAGGAGGGGCTTTGCTTTTTTCTTCATCTTTATTTGCTGAGGGTAGGCATGATAATGAAACAAGGCTAAAAGCATTGTCTAAATTTACAAAAGTTTTAGGTACGGTTGAAAAATATTATGTAGATGATTTGACTATGGATAAGATAGTCAATAAAGCAATAGCCGGACTTTTGTCAAACCTAGATGCACACTCTTCATTTTTGGATAAAAAAGCTTTTAAAGAGATGCAGATACAAACCAATGGAGAGTTTGGCGGTCTTGGTATAACAGTCGGTATGAAAAATGGAGTGCTGACCGTTATATCTCCTATAGATGGTACACCGGCATATAAAGCAGGTATCAAAGCCGGAGATATAATCCTTAAGATAAATGACAAATCAACTCTCAACATGACTATAGATGAAGCAGTTTCTTTGATGAGAGGCAAGCCGAAAACAAAGATAGTTTTAACAGTTGTTAGAAAAGGTGAAACTAAACCTTTAAAGATAACAATCATAAGAGATATTATAAAAATCCAATCAGTTTATGCAAAAGAGATAGAAAATAGTGATGTACTTTATATAAGGGTTACTAGTTTTGATAAAAAAGTAGTCGCAGGAGTTAAAAAAGCTCTAAAAGATTATCCGCATAAAAAAGGTATCATACTTGACCTTAGAAATAATCCCGGTGGTTTACTCTCTCAAGCAGTGGGACTAGTCAATCTTTTTGTTGATAAGGGTGTAATAGTTTCGCAAAAAGGAAGAGTAAAAAGCGAAGATACAGAGTATAAAGCAACTAGTGAAGGAACTATAAAAAATATCCCTATAGTTGTTTTGGTAAACGGTGGAAGTGCTAGTGCCAGTGAGATCGTAAGCGGATCATTGCAAGATCATAAAAGAGCTATCATAGTAGGAGAAAAAACTTTTGGAAAGGGTAGTGTTCAAGTGATACTTCCTATAGATAAAACTGAAGCTATAAGACTTACAATAGCTAGATACTATCTTCCAAGCGGAAGGACGATACAATCAGTCGGGGTATCTCCGGATGTTGTAGTGTATCCCGGAAAAGTACCTATGAAGATAGATGAATTTATACTTAAAGAGAGAGAACTTAAAAAGCATTTAAAAAGAGAACTTGAAAAAACTGATGGTAAAAAAATAGTTAAAAAAGAGGAAAATTTAAAAGGTAAAAAAATACTTAAAAAAGAGGATATTTACAAAGATCTTCAGCTTAAAACTGCTCTTGATATAGTAAAAGTTTTAGATATAGAAAAAAAGGCTAAATAAAAATGAAAAAGTTAGATTTGCTTTATGAAGGAAAAGGTAAGAGGCTTTACAAATGTGAAGATAAAGATCTTTTGATCTCAGAGTTCAAAGATGATTTGACAGCTTTTAATGCTCAAAAAACAGGACAGGAAAAGGGTAAGGGTGCATTAAACTGCAAGATAAGTACTGAACTATTTAAACTTTTAGAAGAAAACGGTATCAAAACGCATTTGGTTGAAACTTTGAGTGATAATGAACAGTTGGTTAAAAAAGTGGATATTATACCTTTGGAAGTAGTAGTTAGAAATGTAGCAACAGGCTCTTTGGTAAAAAGGTTGGGTATAGAAGATGGCACAGTTTTGCCCTTTGCTTTGGTGGAATTTTACTACAAAGATGATGAGCTTGGTGACCCACTTTTAAATGATGAACATTGTTTATTGCTTGATATTGCTAGTGATAGCGAGCTTGAAGAGTTAAAAAGGCTTGGAAGAGAGATAAATGTTATCTTAAAAAGCTTCTTTTTAAAAAGAGATTTAAACCTTATAGATTTTAAAGTAGAATTTGGAAAAGATAAAGAGGGCAATATACTTCTTTCAGATGAGATTAGTCCTGATAGTTGTAGATTTTGGGATGTAAATACAAAAGAGAAACTTGATAAAGATAGATTTAGGCAAGGACTTGGCGGAGTAAAGATGGCTTATGAAGAGGTATTGCAAAGAATATTGAAGGATGTTAAATGAAAGTGATCGTAAATGTTAAGCTAAAAGAAGGCGTTTTAGACCCTCAAGGCAAAGCAGTGCTTCATGCACTTAACTCTTTATCTTTTGATGAGGTTAATGATGTCCGTATAGGCAAACAAATCATTTTGGATGTTGATAGTTGTGATATACAAGAAGTTGAAAAAAGAGTAGAGAAAATGAGTGAAGAGTTGCTTGCCAATACTGTTATAGAAGATTATGAAATTTTGATAGAAAATAAGGCTTGAAATGAATGTTGCTATAGTAGTATTTCCGGGGACTAATTGTGAACTTGATACAAAATATGCCTATGAAAAACTAGGAGCTCAAACGACTCTTGTATGGCATAAGGAGAAAAAAATTCCTTTAGATACTGATCTTGTGGTATTGCCCGGAGGTTTTAGTTATGGTGATTACCTAAGAAGCGGTGCGATAGCAAAATTTTCTCCTGTTATGCAAAGTGTTATTGATTTTGCAAATGATGGAGGCTATGTACTTGGTATTTGCAATGGATTTCAGATACTTTTAGAGCTTGGTTTGCTACCCGGAGCTATGAAGAAAAATAGAAATGTTCATTTTATATCAGAGTTTCATTATCTAAAAGTAGAAAATTGTGATAATATATTTTTACAAAAACTTCAAGTCGGTGATATACTTAATGTTCCGATAGCTCATGGAGAGGGTAATTATTATATTGACGATAGCGGTTTGAAGAGATTGAAAGATAATGGACAAATTCTTTTAAGCTATTGCGACAAAGAAGGAAACTTATCCAATCCTAACGGTTCAGTTGAGTCAATTGCCGGCATCTGTAA
>JALVWI010000233.1 GCA_027038335.1 Campylobacterales bacterium
ACCGAAGATAGCTAACTTTGGTATAATATCTGATAAAAAACTGAAAAAAAATATTCAAATAAGATAAATATACTCTTATTTATCCAATTTATATTATAATAATATCAAATTTAATATATTAGGAGATATTATGGATAGTAAAACAGTAGAAAAATTAAGTACAATCATTGCCAATGATGTTAAAAAAGATGGACTAGGTAATGTCGGACTTGATAAAACAAAAGAGTTGATAGAAGATGTGGGAGCTATTGTGTTAGATGTTAGACCTCCTGCAAAAGTAGAAGGTTTAAACGCTGAAGAAGCAGGAGTTCCAAACGCTTACTATACTCCTTATCCGCAATTTGCAAAATATTTGGATATATTGCCAAAAGAGCATACAACACCTATAGTCATAGCTTGTTTAAAATCATGGTTTGCTAACAGAATTATGGGTTATCTTGAAATGTTAGGCTATGAAAATATATATGTTTTAGATACAAATATAGCCAATCTTATAGAAGTTTATAAAAAATAAATACTATAAACCCAAATTTTACAATAGATTTCATTGCATAAGCACTATATATTGCAAAATTTGGAGTAATCAACTCCTTTAAGGGGTTGATTACCTTCAAAATTTTCATCAAAATTCTACTCCGTTGCAATAATAACAAAAAAGAAATATTTTTATACACGATAAAAGTTATATGGAAAATTTATAATAAACTATAGAAATTAAACAAAATATAAGCCTGAATGAATTATCATTCTATAAATGAATGTTCAATAAGGAGGTAAAGATGCACAAAAGGGATGAGTCGCTAATGAAAATATTTAGCGAAAGACTTAAAAAACTTGAAAAATTGCCAAAGATCGATGAAAACAAATCTATCTCAGCAGTTTTAGATGAAGAGGGTATAAGCAGAAGAGATTTTATGAAATGGGCTGGAGCTATGACAGCATTTTTGGGATTGTCTTCTACTTTTACACCG
Organism: Campylobacterales bacterium; assembly: GCA_027038335.1. Taxonomy (GTDB): domain Bacteria; phylum Campylobacterota; class Campylobacteria; order Campylobacterales; family JALSKU01; genus JALSKU01. The sequence goes on from JALVWI010000233.1 coordinate 972, forward strand.
ACTGTTGCAAAAGCAGCAAAACTAGCCGATAGATTGCCGGTAATTTGGCTACACATGGCGGAGTGTACAGGATGTAGTGAGAGTTTAATAAGGACAGCAACTCCTACGATAGATAGTTTGATATTTGATTATATATCACTTGATTATCATGAAACCATAATGGCGGCAGCCGGTTGGCAAGCAGAAGAGAACCTTGAAAATTCTATCAAAAAATATCGCGGCAGATACATAATGATGACTGAGGGCGGCATCCCTACCGGTAACGGTGGAAGCTTTTTGACCATAGGAGGCCATGGAAAAACAGGTGAAGATATAGCAAGAGATACAGCCGAAGGAGCGGCTGCTATATTTGCCATAGGAACATGTTCAAGCTTTGGAGGAATCCAAGCGGCTGATCCTAACCCTACAAGCGCAATGCCTCTTAGCAAAATTGTTTCAAAACCGGTTATAAATGTTCCCGGATGCCCGCCGAGTGCAAAAAATATAGTAGGAACTCTGCTTCATTTTATACTTTTTGGAACACTTCCCGCACTTGATGCTTTCAATCGTCCAAAATGGGCTTACGGTCATAGAATCCATGACTTATGCGAAAGAAGAGGTCATTTTGATGCGGGAGAATTTGTAGAACAGTTTGGAGATGATGGTGCTAAAAACGGTTATTGTTTATATAAAGTAGGCTGTAAAGGTCCTTATACATTTAATAACTGTAGTAGAGAGAGATTTAACCAGCACACATCATGGCCGGTTCAAGCAGGACATGGATGTATAGGATGTAGTGAACCTGACTTTTGGGATACAATGGGACCTTATGAAGAGCCTGTGGCAGATCATTTATATCATACAGTTTTTGGAGGGCTTGGTGCTGATGCAACCGCGGATAAAGTCGGTA
>JALVWI010000234.1:0-4431 GCA_027038335.1 Campylobacterales bacterium
TCTCCCAAAAATAAACTATGTCATTTTATCTTTTAATAGTTTATATTTTGCTTTTAAATACATATAAAGTAAAGATTTTGTAAAATATCAAAAATTATTTAAGAAGGATGAAAAATGTCACTAAATGTTTATTATGACAAAGATTGTGATTTGTCTATTATCAAGAGTAAAAAAGTTGCTATGGTGGGATTTGGCTCACAAGGTCATGCACATGCGGAAAATCTAAGAGATAACGGAGTAGATGTAGTAGTCGGTCTTAAAAAAGGCGGAAAATCTTGGAAAAAAGCTGAAGCTAAAGGTTTTGATGTTTTTGAAGTAAGCGAAGCTGTAAAAGATGCTGATGTAGTTATGATACTTTTACCTGATGAGACACAAAAAAGTGTATATGATAACGAAATAGCACCAAACTTAAAAAGCGGAGCTACCATAGCTTTTGCACACGGTTTCAATATCCATTACGGAAGAATAAGACCTGCAGATGACATAAATGTCATGATGATTGCTCCTAAAGCTCCGGGACATACTGTAAGAAGTGAGTTTGTAAGAGGTGGCGGAGTTCCAGATCTTATAGCTGTTTTTCAAGATCCAAGCGGTAATACAAAAGAGTTGGCTCTATCTTATGCATCAGGCATAGGCGGGGGAAGAACTGCTATCATCGAGACAACTTTCAAAGATGAAACTGAGACTGACCTTTTTGGTGAGCAAGCTGTACTTTGCGGAGGTCTTACTTCGCTTATCAAAGCTGGATTTGAAACTTTGACTGAAGCCGGTTATCCGCCGGAAATGGCATATTTTGAGTGTTTACATGAGATGAAACTTATAGTTGATCTTGTTTTTGAAGGCGGTCTAGCTGAAATGAGATACTCTATAAGTAATACCGCAGAATATGGTGATATGGTAAGTGGTCCAAAAGTTGTCAACGAAGAGTCTAAAAAGGCTATGAAAGAGATATTGGCAGAAATTCAAAACGGTAAATTTGCTAAAGATTTTATACTTGAAGGAGAAAGCGGATATCCTAGAATGACAGCTGAGAGAAATATGCTCAAAGCTCATCCTATCGAGAAAACAGGTGTCAAACTCAGAGCTATGATGCCTTGGATCAAGTCAAATAAACTTGTTGACGAAGAAAAAAACTAATAAAAGAGTGGGGTGTTGTAATGCACCCCTTTTAATATAATTAAATGACTAAAAAAACAAAAAGAAAAACAAAAAGAAAAATAAGAAAGAAGATAACCTTTTGGCAAAAATATAAAAAAATATTTTATATTATTATAATTGCTTCTTTAGCTATTTTTTTGATATATTCCAGTTTCAATATGATAAAATCTCTCTTTTTAGAGAAAAAATCTGAAAAAAAAGTGTATCTCAATCAAAAACTTTTAAATAAAATGAATAAAATGCTTGAAGAAGAGAGAAAAAAAGTTGATATATTGAAAAAAGAGTTAAATAAGAAAAAAAGTTTGGAAAAAAAGTCTAATGTGGTCGTAAAACAAGAAAATAGCAAAAAAACAGTCTCGTCAGAAGTAGTTGATTATAAAAAAAGTTTGGAAAATTATAAAACTACAAATACTCCAAAGGATAACAATACTCTTTTTGTAAAGTCAAAAAAACCTCTTTTAGCGATTATTATAGATGATGTTGCATTTTCAAATGAGGTTAAAAAGATAAAAGCACTTCCATTTAAAGTAACACCGTCTTTTTTTCCTCCTACAAAAAGACATCCTGATACTCCGAAATTAGCTGGGCAGTTTAGCTTTTATATGGTGCATTTACCTTTGCAAGCATTTCATTATCCACATCCTGAACCTCATACACTTTTGGTTAGTGATACACAAAAAACTATAAACGATCGTATAAAAAATATAAAAAAATGGTTTCCAAGAGATAAATTTTTAAATAATCACACAGGTAGTAAATTTACCTCTGATTATGATGCTATGACAAGGCTTTATAAGGCACTTGACAAAAATAGTATTGTTTTTATAGATAGCAGAACTAGTGCAAAGACGGTTGCTTTAAAAGTTGCCGATACATTCAATAAAAAACTTTTGAGTAGAGATATATTTTTGGATAATATTGCTGATATTGCCTATATCCAAAATCAGTTGAAAAAAGCTGTTAAAAAAGCAAAAGCAAAAGGTTTTGCCATAGCCATAGGTCATCCTCATCCAAAAACTCTTCAGGCTCTTGAAGAGTCCAAAAATTTGCTTAAAGATGTAAAGCTTGTTTATGTAAGTACCATCTATAAAGCTCTCGTGTCTCAAAAACACAAATAAAATAAAAATCATGAGAGTTTCTCTTTTAAAAGGTAAAGCTTTAGTGATAGGGTATAGTAAAGTGAAACTACTCTGCATAATTTTCAAGAAGCTCTACTTTCAAAAAAAGGAGATAATTAGATGAAAATATTAAAACAAATTCCAAATGAATTACAAAATTTGAAAACAGTAGTTGAAAAACTATATTATAAAGGTGATATTTCACTTTTACAAAGACCAAAGATTGCCATAGTCGGCAGTAGAAGACCGATAGGTTATACTAAAAATATAACTTTTGAGCTTTCCAAAAAATTATCAAATGCGGGAATTTGTATAGTAAGCGGTGCAGCAATGGGAGTAGATGCCCTATCTCATCAAGGTGCAAAAAGTCATAATACTATAGCAGTTATGGGAAACGGTCTCAATCATAAATATCCGAAAATAAATAAAAATCTTATAGAAAAAATTGAAAAAAACGGACTTGCTTTGAGTATGTTTGAGCCTGATTTTACGGCAACGCCTTGGAGTTTTGTAGTAAGAAACGAAATTATCGTGGCTTTAAGTCAAGCAGTAATCATCATGCAGGCAGATATAAACAGCGGTTCTATGAGAAGTGCTGAATTTGCACTAAAACACAACAAGCCTATATATGTTTTGCCTCATAGATTAAATGAAAGCAAAGGAACAAACTTACTTTTAAAAGATGGTTTGGCAACAGCTATATATGATATAGATGAATTTGTAAAACAATTTGATATAACTATAGAAGATAATAAAATCAAAACTGATGAATTTTATGAATTTTGTAAAAGTTTTCCTAGATATGAGGATGCTTTGAAGCTATTTGGAGATAGGGTTTTTGAAGAGGAACTTGATGGCAATATAGTAGTAAAAAACGGTAATATAAGGCTTGTTTGATGAGTATAGTAGCCATAGATGTAGGACTAAAAAGGATAGGTGTAGCTGTAAGTTATGATAAAAAAGTTGTTATGCCGCAAAAAGCAATTTTAAGAAAAAATAGAAATCAAGCTGCAAATGAAGTTTCAACTCTATTGAAAGAAAAAGATGCCAAAATATTGATAGTAGGTTTACCAAAAGGTGGAAAAAGTGAAGAAGAGATGCAAAGAAGGATAGAGCATTTTGTAAATTTACTTGACTTTGAAAGGGAAGTACACTATCAGGACGAATACGGTTCAAGTAGTGAAGCAAAAGAGTTGATGAAGGGTAATATAAAAATAAAAAGAGACGGAAAAGTTGATAGTCTATCTGCAGTGATCATACTAAAAAGATGGTTAAAATTGCCGATATAATATCTTGGATAAACTATTTTAAAGGAGACAAAAATGGACATAAGTTTTGGTGCAATTATGGGATATATAAGTTTTTACGGACTTAAAGTTATTGGTTCGATACTTATCTTTTATATAGGTAAAAAAATTGCCAAATGGCTAACAGAGATCACTAAAAAAGCTATGCAAAAAGCAAAAATGGATGAAACTATTGTAAAATTTTTAGGCAATATTGTCTATGGCGGTTTGCTTTTATTTATTATTTTAGCAGCCCTTAGCAATCTTGGAGTAAATACCACTTCATTTATAGCAGTTTTAGGTGCGGCAGGTTTGGCTGTAGGTTTGGCATTTCAAGGAACATTAGCAAATATAGGTGCAGGAGTATTACTGATATTTTTTAGACCTTTTAAAGTGGGAGATTTTATAAATGCTGCCGGTGAAAGCGGGGTGGTTGAAGAGATAAATCTTTTTAGTGTTCTTTTAAAAACAGGTGATAATAAGCAGATAATCATACCTAATTCAGCTATCATAGGTGGAAATATCACTAACTTTTCAGCTAAAGATACAAGAAGAGTTGATTGGACATTCGGCATAGGGTATGATGATGACTTAAAACTTGCAAAAGCAACTTTAGAAGAGATAGTAAATGCAGATGATAGAGTTTTAAAAGAACCTGCACCATTTGTAGCTGTGAGCGAACTAGCTGATAGTAGTGTAAATTTTGTAGTAAGAGTGTGGGTAAAAAGTGGTGATTATTGGGGAGTTTACTTTGATACTTTGGAAAAAGTTAAACTTATTTTTGATGAAAAAGGTATCTCTATACCATATCCTCAGCTAGATGTTCACCAAGACAAATGAAAACTAATTTGTAGTAACTCGTAACTCGT
>JALVWI010000234.1:4531-8404 GCA_027038335.1 Campylobacterales bacterium
AATCACAAAATCAACATCGCATCTCCATAGGAGAAAAACTTATACTCTTTTTCTATAGCTATCTTGTAAAGCTCTAAAGTTTTTTCTATACCTATAAAACTGCCGACTAACATTAAAAGAGTTGACTTTGGTAAGTGAAAATTCGTAAGTAGATGATTTACTCTGATGGGTGGATTTTTTGGATGGATAAATATATCTGCATTTGCGGTTGTTTTTTTGTTTCTGGTATAGTATTCTATCGTTCTAGTAACGGTTGTGCCGATAGCTAGTATATCTTTTTGACTATCTATTATATCCTTAGTTTTTTTAGGTATAGTATAAAACTCAGAGTGCATTTTGTGCTCTAGTATATTTTCAACTTCTACAGGTTTAAAAGTTCCTGCTCCTACATGTAAAGTCAGATATGATACTTCATAATTTTTTTGCATATCTTTAAAAAGTTTATCACTAAAATGAAGTGAAGCAGTCGGGGCTGCTACTGCTCCGATATTTTTAGCAAATAGTGTTTGATAATTTGTTTCATCCTCTTTTGTATCATCTCTTTTGATATAAGGCGGTAGAGGGACATGACCGATAAGTTCCAATATATTGTTTAACTCTTCAAAATCCAATCTTTTATCATTTTGGAAAAATTCTACAACTCTTGTACCGTCTTGGTTTATATTTTGTATTGTAGCAGTAAGGTTTTGTTCAAAGAAAAGTTTTGTATTTGTTTTTACTTTTCCTCTTATATAGACTAAAAATTTATCATTTTCCAAGGGCGAATTAAGAAGTAGTTCTATCTTGCCTCCACTTTGTTTTTTTCCAAAAATTCTAGCTTTTATCACTTTTGTATCATTTAGGATAATTGCACACTCTTTTGGAATATATTTTAAAATGTTATAAAATTTTTCATGTATAATTTTGTCTGTAGATCTATCGTATATCAAAAGATTACAATTATCTTTAGGTGAAGCGGGAGTAGAAGCTATAAGATGAGAAGGTAAGTCATAATTGTAACTTTCTATATTTAAAGGGTTCAAGGCTTATTTGTTTTCTCTACTCAAATCTTTTTCCTCTTTTTCCTCTTTTTTGGTTTCTTCAGTTTCTTCAGTTTGCTTTTCAGGGTTTGTATATTTTGCTATAAGTATAGAAAATCCATACAAACATAAAAGTGGTCCTGCCATAAGAAATTGAGTTAAAACATCAGGAGGAGTTAAAAGGGCAGAGACAGCAAATATAATAACTATGGCATATCTAAAAAAACCTGTAAGAGTTTTATCTGTAACCAAACCTATCTTTGCAAGAAAAAAAGTGATAACAGGCAGCTCGAAAGCTATGCCGAAACCAAAGAGTAATTTTGTAAAAAAGCCTACATATTCACCTATGCTAGGAAGTGCGGTAAAAAGTTTACCTCCAAAATTAACTAAAAAAGCAAATCCAAAAGGAATAACAACAAAATAGCAAAATGCAGTACCCATCAAAAACATAACGGTAGCAAAAAAGACAAACGGAAGTATCATCTTTTTTTCATTTTCATAAAGCCCCGGTGAAATAAATAGCCAAAGTTGCCAAAATATAATAGGCAAAGAAACAATAAAAGAAGCAAAAAAAGATACTTTAAGTGCTGTAAAAAGCGGTTCTTGAACCTTTGTAAATATAATACTACTAGTTGACGGTAAAACTTCTTTTAGCGGGTGTATCATCCATGCCAATAGCGGTTCCCAATAGTTAAAACAGACAAAAAACATAATGATAATAGTTGCCAAGGATATACCAAGTCTTTTTCTAAGTTCGGCAATATGCGGTTTTAGCTCCTCAAACATTATCATTTTCCTGTGTTGTCATTTTATCTTCTTTGGTTTTTTCTATTTTAGTTTCTTTCTTCTCTTCTATAATTTCTTCTTTTTTTATATTGTCTTTATTTTCTTTTGTAGCATCTACAGCTTCTTTGACATTATCATTTAAAAGATCAGTAACACTTGTTGTAGAATTTTTTATATTTTCAAATTCATCCATATAAACTGAGTGTTTTACGCTATTTGTGGTCTCTTGTAATTTTTTCTTATACTCTTGGGCTTCTCTTTTAAGCTCTTCTATCTTTAACTCCTGATCTATACTCTCCTTGGCCTCATTTATTGTTTTCTTAAACATATTGAAAAATTTTGCTATCTTTACCATAGCTTCCGGAAGTTTATCAGGACCTAAAAAAATGATACCGATCACTAAGATGATCAAAATCTCGGAAAAACCCATTCCAAACATATTATTAACCCACTTTTTATAAAATTAAATGTTATTTTATCGCAAATATAATTAGTTCAAGATAAATAGTGCTATTTCATCACTTAGAAGATATTCTAAATTATAAATTTTACTATTTTTTTGCATAACTTTATTCTCTTTTATAAGAATATCAATTTTTGATTTTTCTTTTTCATTAAGTATATTTTTGTCAAATCCAACAAATGATCTAAGACCTAAAAATATTTTTTCCTCTTTAAGCTCAATTTCTGAAATATTTTCAATGTCTTGATAAAGAGGATTTATGATATATCTTTTTATATCACGGTATGGATAAAATCTTTTATTTTTTTTAAATCCTACAGCACCTGCACCAATGCCTATATAATCCTTGTGTTTCCAGTACCCGATGTTGTGTTTGCAAGTATATTTTCCAAAGTTTGATACTTCATATCTAGGAAATCCGGCATATTCAATCTCTTTATAAAACCAAATTTGTTCTTCTATGTTGTTTTTAGGGGTTTCTTTTGTGTTAAAAAATTTTGTATCTTTTTCTATGGTTAAAGAGTATGAACTGATGTGATTTATAGGTAATTTTTCTGCTATATGTATATCATTTTTCAGTAGTTTTTTATCATCAATTTTTGTATCATGGATAAGATCAAGAGAGATATTTTTTATGCCTATATCGTATGCGTTTTCTATAGCTTTTATAGCACTTTTAGATGTGTGGTTTCTGCCGAGATATTTTAGTTTTTTATCATTAAAGCTTTGAACTCCGAAACTAACTCTATTGATGCCTAGCTCTTTCATATCTTTTATCCAAAAATATGAGGCACTATTTGGATTGGCTTCGATAGTTATTTCTATATCATTATCAAAATATTTTGAGATTTTTTCAAATAAATGCTGATAAAGCTTAGGTGAAATAGTCGAAGGAGTTCCACCTCCTATAAAAAAGGTTTTCAATGAATTTTTTTGTAAATTAAACTTTTTAGCTTCATAATCAAACTGTTTTATCACTGCTTCCATATAACTTTTTTTATATTCAAACTTATCGACATACGAGTTAAAAGAGCAATAAAAACATTTACTATCGCAAAAAGGTATGTGAAGATAGAGTAACAAATAAAACCTTAATACTAATTTCGATAAAATTTTACCAAAATATGAATTAAGATGAACTATGAATAATAAAAAAAGATATAGACCAAATGTAGCAGCTGTAATATTATCATCAAAATATCCACTTGAAAGTGAGATATTTATAGCCAAAAGAAATGATGTAAAAGATAGTTGGCAATTTCCTCAAGGCGGTATTGATGACGGAGAGACACCCAAAACTGCACTATTGAGGGAATTAAAAGAGGAGATAGGAACTAATAAGATAGAGTTGATAGCTGAATATCCAAAATGGTTAAGTTATGATTTTCCAAATATTATAGCAAAAAAAATGTATCCTTATGATGGACAGATACAAAAGTATTTTTTAGTAAGATTGAAGCCGAAAGCAAAGATAAACCTTGAAACAAAACATCCTGAATTTGAGGATTATAAATTTGTCAAATTTAATAAAATATTTAATTATGTTACATATTTTAAAAGACCTATTTATAAAGAGGTGTTAAATTATTTTAAAAAAGAGGGATA
>JALVWI010000235.1 GCA_027038335.1 Campylobacterales bacterium
CCTTTTTTACGCCCTTGCCTTTTTAAGCATATCTGCTATCAGAAATGCCATCTCAAGTGCTTGATCAGCATTTAGCCTAGGATCACAGTGAGTATTGTACTTTGAGGATAGTTTCTCTTCTGTTATGTCCCCTGCCCCGCCGATACACTCAGTTACATTTTGACCTGTCATTTCAAGATGAACTCCACCTGCATAAGTACCTTCTGCCGCATGGATTTCAAAAAATCTCTCAACCTCTTTCAAAACTTTGTCAAAAACTCTAGTTTTATAATTGTTAGAAGTTTTTATAGTATTGCCGTGCATCGGATCTATACTCCAAAGTACTTTTTTCCCTTCTCTTTCAACTGTTTTTATAAGTTTTGGAAGATGCTTCCCTATCTCTTCTGCCCCCATCCTTACTATCACATTGAGCCTTCCTGCTTCATTTTCAGGATTTAGTATATCAGTTAGCTTTATAAGATCGGTTGTACTCATAGTAGGTCCAGCTTTTATGCCTATCGGGTTTTTTACACCTCTTAAAAATTCTACATGAGCTCCATCTACTTCTCTTGTCCTATCTCCTATCCAAAGCATGTGTGCTGAGCAATCGTACCAGTCACCGCTTGTGCTATCTTTTCTAGTTAATGCTTTTTCATAATTTAGCAAAAGTGCTTCATGGGAAGTGTAAAGTGTGGTTTGTTTGATATTTGGTGTATTTTTTGAATTTATTCCACATGCATCCATAAAAGCCAATGCTTCTGTTATCTTATCTGTAAGGACTTTATATCTATTGTCGAGCTGATTGTCTTTTAAAAAGCCTAGATTCCATTTATTTATCTGATGTAGATCAGCCAATCCTCCTCTTGCAAAAGCTCTTAAAAGATTGTGTGTAGCAGCGGATTGATTGTAAGCTCTTATCATTCTATCAGGGTCTGGAGTTCTCCCTTCTTTCGTAAAAGCTATATCATTAATGATGTCACCTCTATAACTTGGTAATGTAACTCCATCAATTGTTTCAGTATCAGAACTTCTTGGTTTTGCAAATTGTCCTGCCATTCTTCCTACTTTTATCACAGGACAACCGCCAGAAAATGTTAAAACAACTGCCATTTGAAGCAATACTTTAAATGTATCTCTTATGTTATCAGCATTAAATTCCGCAAAACTCTCTGCACAATCTCCACCCTGAAGCAAAAAAGCATTACCTTCTGTAGCTTTTGCCAAGTCCTTTTTTAGATTTCTTACTTCTCCGGCAAAAACCAAAGGAGGAAATTTGCTCAATATATCTTCTACTTTAAGTAATTTTTCTTTATCTTGATATGTAGGTTGCTGTTTTATCTCTTTATTCATCCATGTTGAGGGATTCCACTCTTGCATTATCATTCCTTATAAAATATTGAGCTATAAAATACTCTTTTTTTTCTTTGAAATAAATTAAAATATATCAAAATAGTTTATATTTTTTCCTTAAGTAACATTTTGTTATAATATTTTAGACAATAAAGCAGTAGGAGGTGATTATGGATCATTTGATACCTGTATTGGTAGTGTCAGCCATAGTAGCTTTTTTTATGTATAAAAATATCAATAAAATTACTGCAAATATAGATAACTTCGAAGACAAATCTTATGAATTATATGCCAAATATGCAAGAATTGTAGAAAGCTATATAAAAGAGTTGCAAAATAATATAGAAAAAAATAGTGTACTAGCTGATGAAAAGTATAAACTACTAGATAACATAGATACTAAAACCGTATCAGAAGAGCTGTCATCTTTGATAAGAAAACTTGCTTTTTTTGAAACTCTTCAAGCCAAACAAAAGAAAAAAAAAGAGCTTGAAAGTGAATTTTTTGAAGTTTTATC
>JALVWI010000236.1 GCA_027038335.1 Campylobacterales bacterium
TACTCCTGCGAAGGCTTTGGCTTGGGCTAGGGTAAAGTTTTGATGACCAAAAATATCTTTTTTTGTAAGTTCGGTAATGTAATCATTTGGATTGGTGTTCATATTGGTTCTTAAATTATTATAACTTGCATCTGCCTCTATTGCTTTTTGCAAATATGTCTCTACTGTTGTCATGTTTTTCTCCTTTTATCTGTTTTTATTTTTGTATGGGTTTGGGATAACCGACTCTTGAAGTTTGCTACCACTTAAATGATTGCATCTTATACCTCTATTTTCAAATGGGCTTAGTAAGTTTATATACCAACCTCCCCAAAAAGTTATTTCTACATTTTTACCTAAAATCTCTTGAGTTTCACGATTTTTAACTTGTCCGATATCAAAAGTTATCCACAATGGTAGTATTCTACTCCAATGCGTAGAATATCCATACTCACTCCTCGGCACCTTTATCACATTTTTAAGATGATACTTTTTTATGATTTCATCTGCATTGGTGCAGGAGCGTTTGTAGTCGGGGTTTGATTTTGGGAGGGTGTTGTATTTGGGGTTGCAGTAGTTTAGGTAAATATGTTCTATATTCTCTTTTTTACAAGTATAATAATTTTTACCTTCTACTTTTATTGGCTTTAAACACCTCCCATTTCTTTTTTCCAAAGCATTATCCAATAGATATTTATATGATTTTTCATTTTCTTCATGATATGGCGTGCCTATGTTTGGATTGGTATTATCTAAAAACCAATAATTCCTCTGCTCCTGTTTATCAGTAACGGTTTTATATATGTGTACTCCGCCTTTTGTATAGCATAGTACTTTATATACTACATATCCTACTATATGGTCTCCTATGGGAAAGAGTAGTAAAATTATAAAAGCCAAAGTCTTTAACTTTTTGTTTTGCATATCATTGATGATCTTTATCTTTACTATAGGTACTATAACTATATAGTATATCAGCAAAGGAACGATAAGTATAAGTAAGCCCACTTTTTCTCCTTTTTGTTTTTATCTTTTTCTTTACATGTAAAGGTTTTTTTAAACCCTTACATGTAGAGAAGTATGATATATAAAATACTTCTTATGCTACCTCTTTTAAAATATAATCTCTTTTATTTATTGTATCTTTTTTATTTATAATGTTAAAATTACTTTTTAAGGTTTTGATATTATTATTGGGTGTGTTACGGACGGTTACGTTTTTTATACAGATACCTAATGATAGCATAGAGTAAACAGAGTCGTTTTTATCTATCACTCCATCATGTTCATCTATGAGTTTTTTCATAAAGTTACTCAAAGAGATAAACTGTTCGGGTACCTGTCCTCTTGTAAGTGTTACATCGTCACCCAAATCTTCAAGGCTTTTTGGTTCTGTTCCTCTGTTGGATAGTATCAACTCTCCTGTTTCAATGTTTTTTAAAAGAGTTCCGCTATATCCTGTGTTCGGGTCATTGTAGGTTTCTATGACTTTGTAGCCTTTGGAGCGTTCTTGCAGTGGTTTTCCATCGTTTCCATAGATTATATTTCCATTGCTATCTTTTTTTGTCAAGTGCAACCCAAAAATGTACCAATACGCAGAGGTAAAATGTGCCACTCCGTAACACTATTTTGCTGATAAATTTAGCAAACCGGCTTCCCTTTTTTGCTTCAACCTGTAACTCTCACCCGTTACATTGATAAGATATGAGTGGTGAATAAGTCTATCAAGTATCGCAGTAGTTAATGCTTCGTCATTATTTAATACCTCCTTCCATTTGGTAAAAGTAAGATTGGATGTAATGATGATAGATCCTGTCTCATACTTTTTATTTATTATTTGAAAAAAGAGATTGGCTTGTG
>JALVWI010000237.1 GCA_027038335.1 Campylobacterales bacterium
AGAGTTGGCTTGAGAGACATTTGCATATAGCCTTGCAACACACTAATGAAGAGATGCTAAAGATAATGCACAGAAGAAATAGCTTTAAAAATGATATAAAGCTCTTTGAAGAGTTAAGTGATAAAGGTTTTGCTTTAGGGACTGACTTTATAGTGGGACATCCGGGTGAAAATGAAAAGAGGTTTGAAGATGGATATAAAAAGCTTGAAAGCTTGCCCCTTACCCATATACACTGTTTTACATACAGCAAAAGAGAAAAAACTCCCTCAGCCGATATGAAAGAGAGCGTAAAAGGAGATGTAGCCAAGCAAAGACATACAAAAGTTACAAAGCTCATAGAAGAAAAAAATTATAACTTTAGAAAAAGAGGTAATAAAACTCTTGAAGTATTGGTTGAAGAGTTTAAAGAGGGTTATTTTGTGGGATTTGATCAATTTTATAACAAAATTAGGATAAAATCAGATAAAGATTTGCAAAATGAGTGGATTTTGATAGATAAATATGATGCAAAAAAGGATATGAATTATGCCAAATTTTAAAAATAAAAAACTTATTTATATCATTATCGCTTCACTATTTTTACTGATTTTGTTTGCTTTTGCCTATATCAAAAATCAAGCCCAGAGTATAAACTATGAAACTTATCAACTCTTACTTAGTTCAAATAGCATAAAAAGTGCTACCGTAGATGGTGATGAAATTATTTTAAATACCGATAGCGGAGCAAAATACAAAATAGTTAAAGCCGGTGTTGATATAAAAGCTTTAGTCAAAAAAGTCCCTCTTAACATTGCCGAGAATAGCACTTTTATAAGTGATCTTGCTAGCGGGATTATACTTTTTTTAATGATTTTTGCTTTTATACTCTATCTTAGAAAAAAAGATATGCAAGCAAGGAGCAAAATAGAAGAAAAGATAACTAAACAGCAAGCTTTGGATATAGATAACTTTATGAGTACCCCCATAAAACCCGTAGTATCAAACATTACTTTCAAAGATGTGGCCGGCATAAAAGAGGTGAAAGAGGAGTTAACTGAAATTGTTGACTTTTTAAGAAACCCTAGCAAATATAAAAATTTCGGCATAAAACTTCCTAAAGGCGTACTTTTAGTAGGACCTCCCGGAGTTGGAAAAACGATGATAGCAAAAGCGGTAGCAGGTGAAGCAAATGTACCCTTTTTTTACCAAAGCGGCTCATCTTTTGTGCAAATTTATGTAGGAATCGGAGCTAAAAGAGTAAGAGAACTTTTTGCTTATGCAAAAAAGTATGCACCCTCTATCATATTTATAGATGAGATAGATGCCGTCGGAAAAGCTAGAGGCGGACTTAGAAATGATGAGAGAGAATCCACCCTAAACCAACTCCTTTCAGAGATGGACGGCTTTGAAGATAGCTCGGGAGTTATAGTAATAGCCGCAACAAATAAGATAGAAGTTTTAGATGAAGCACTTTTAAGATCAGGCAGATTTGATAGAAGAGTTTTTGTTTCGCTGCCTGATAAGATTGAGAGAGAAGCTATCATCAACATTTACCTAAAAGATAAAAAGCATAGAGTAAATAGTAAAAATATAGCTGAGATAACGGTAGGATTTAGCGGTGCGGCGATATCCACTCTAGTAAATGAAGCAGCTATCAATGCTCTTAAAAGAGGCTCAAATGTCATAGAAGAGAGTGATTTTTATGCTGTTAGAGATAAAGTACTTCTTGGCAAAAAGAAAATCCTATCATTTTCCAAAGAAGAAAAAGAGATACAAGCTCTATATCAGTCAGCCAAGGCACTTTGTGCATACTGGTTTGATGTAAGCTTTGATAAAGTATCTATCG
>JALVWI010000238.1 GCA_027038335.1 Campylobacterales bacterium
TAAAAGGAGGAATAGGTGAAAAAGAAAAAGTTGCTTTTTTATCTATATCTTCTATCTCACCTTTTTGTAAGTCTATCTTTATCAAATCACCCTCATTTATCTCATCACTCTCTTTAAGTTCAAATATGGGAAGTCCCATGTTAAAAGCATTTCTATAAAATATTCTTGCAAATGACTTTGCAACTACGGCTGAAACTCCCGCCGCTTTTAAAGCTATGGGGGCATGTTCGCGACTACTGCCGCATCCAAAGTTTTCTCCGGCTACGATAATATCACCGGGGTTTAATTTTTTTACAAATTCAGGATCGGCATCTTCCATCACATGTTTAGCCAACTCATGCGGATCTGAAGTGTTAAGGTATCTAGCGGCTATGATAAGATCAGTATCGATATTGTCTCCAAATTTCCAAACTTTTCCGGTTATTACATTCATAAAATTTTCCTTGAGGTAGATTAGGGGAGATATTTTATCAAAAAATAGGTTTAATTAAACTGATATTAACTTATTTTGATATACCATTCTATAATTAAATTTAAATATAAAGGCTTTCAATATGTCAGTATATGTTTTTGGACACACTACACCTGATTCGGACTCAATTGTCGGTGCTATTTCATTAGCTTACTTAAAAAATCAAATTTCAAACGAAGAGTATATCCCTTCAAGACAAGGGGAGATTTCACCTGAGACAAAGTTTATACTTGATAAATTTAACGGGGATTTACCTTTTTTAAAAACCTCTTATGCCGGTGAAAAAGTTTATATAGTTGATACCACAGACTTAGCGCTTTTACCAAAAGATATAAAAGATGCTACCGTAGTAGGCGTAGTAGATCACCATAAACTAGGTGATCTTACCACTTCAACTCCGCTTGAGTGTTGGATAAGACCAGTAGGATGTTCAAACACTATCATAAAAGAGATGTATGATCATTATAGAGTTGAGATACCGAAGCAAATAGCCGGTATGATGATGTGTGCTATTATGAGTGATACAGTTATATTTAAGTCCCCGACTTGTACAAAAGTGGATATAAAAGCGGTTGAAGAGTTGGCTAGTATCGCAGGAGTTAATGACTATAAAGCTCTCGGTATGGAGATGTTTATAGTTAAGTCTGCAGTTGAAGGTGCTAGTGCGGATGAGCTTATAAAAAGAGATTATAAAGTGTTTGATATGGGAGATGAGAAAGTCGGAGTAGGGCAGCTTGAAGTTGTTGATCTAAGTGTTTTTGATGATAAAAAAGAGATGCTTTTAGAGCAAATGAAAAAGATAAAAGAGCAAAATCATCTTCATAGCATCATACTTTTACTAACTGACATTTTAAAAGAGGGTTCGCTTCTGCTTTATGTAGGAGATGATGAAAGCTTGATAGAAAAAGCTTTCGGAAAAAAACTTGAAGACAAAGAAGTATGGCTAGATGGAGTTTTAAGCCGTAAAAAGCAAATCATTCCATTTTTACAGCCTCTTTTTGAAAAATGATAATTAAGGATAAAATTGAAACCTATTGACTTAAACAACCTCTTTCCTAAAAGAAAGATTGATTTTAAAGAGGATGAACTTTTTGATATAGCGGTTATCGGCGGAGGGGTTGTCGGATGTGCTATATTTAGAGAGTTTTGTATAAACGGTGCTAAAACTGTTTTAATTGAGAAAGAAAATGATATATTAGAGGGTGCTAGCAAAGGTAATAGTGCATTATTGCATACGGGATTTGATGCACCCACAGGGACACTAGAGCAAAAGTGTGTTCAAAGAGGATATGAAGAGTTTATAAAGATAAAAGATAAACTCAACCTTCCGTTTTTCAATAGCACCGCACTTGT
>JALVWI010000239.1 GCA_027038335.1 Campylobacterales bacterium
CCTCTCATAGCAAATGTAGTCTTCGGCAAAAGCAAACTGTCCTTATAATCCATAAATTCTCCTCTAAAATAATAGAGCTTATTTTATCTAAAAAGGCATTAAAGAAGGTTGAAAAGAGTGGAGAGCGAGGTGGGAAAGCGGGGTCAGGGTTCAACTTTTAACTTTTTAATGACAAAAAGTTAAAAGTTGAACCCTGACCCCCAATCAATCAACTAAATATGTTATAATAACACTACACTAAGGAGCTATTATGAAAAATGCACTTGTTATTATAGGTGAAAGTATCAAATATGATGAAATTTTAGTGAGTTATATCAAAAGAGAAGTTAGTGAAATTTTTAAAAAGATAGATTTTTATTATATGCTTGATGGAAGTGATAAGGAACTTTTTTTACTTGTTGAGGATATTTTACAAAAATGCTCTCAAGTTGTCATAGCTACAGATGAAAAAAACTTTAATATTACCGGTAAAATTATCTCGACTTTACATAGCGATTCATTGATTTTAAAAAACGATATGCTACTGCCTTCAAATAGTTCAATTTTTGATGATAACAGTTATCTGTATGAAACAGACAAATACAAGATCAATGTCATCAAATTAAAAGAGGAGGAAAAACTTCCTAAGATACTACTCAAAGAAAGCAATAGTGTAGAATTTATAAATTTATTCAATATGGATGAAGAGTCTTGTGAAATTCTCCTTATGCCTATCGCGGAAAATTATGATATAAAGGTAAAAACTATAAAGATTATAGATGGATGGAGCTTGGTAAAATTAGAAGCTTTTAAATATGGTCAACTCAATAACTTTATAGATTCTATTTTACAACTGCTTCCAGATAGAGTCATCCCTCAAAAAGATGTTTTTTCTCATATAACATTCAAGCTTATTGAAAATAATTTAAAGATAACAACTGCTGAAAGTTGCACAGGTGGATTGCTCTCTAGTATGCTTATCAAATATAGCGGAGTTTCAAATATCATAAACGGTAATCTTATAACTTATGCTAACGATATAAAAGAGGCTTGGCTAGGAGTAACTCCTGAAACTCTACAAACTTATGGAGCAGTTAGCAAAGAGTGTGTATCTCAAATGCTTGAAGGTGCTTTAAATGTAAGCAATTCAAATATATCAGTAGCCATAAGCGGAGTAGCAGGACCAACAGGTGGAACAAAAGATAAACCGGTAGGAACGGTATATATAGGTGTCAAGAGTAAAAACAATGATGAAATTATCAAAAAAGTTCATTTAAAAGGTGATAGGGTTTATATACAAAATCAAGCTGTTTTGCATGCTGTAAAATTGCTACTTGATTTGGAAAAAAATATTTTTTTTCAAAACCCATAAAAAACCCTTGACAAATAACATTTTTTTCTCTATAATTTCAACTCCATTTCACATGGTACAGGTGACTCCTTAGCTCAGCTGGTAGAGCATCTCCCTTTTAAGGAGGTGGCCGTTGGTTCGAATCCAACAGGGGTCACCATTTTTATTTGAAACAGTCTTAAGCCAAAAGACCCCATCGTCTAGTGGCCCAGGACCCCGCCCTTTCACGGCGGTAACAGGGGTTCAAATCCCCTTGGGGTCGCCATTTATTGGCATAAAAGTTCTTGGGCAAATCTCCGGTCGCTTAGCTCAGTTGGTAGAGCGCCACCCTTACAAGGTGGATGTCAGAAGTTCGAGTCTTCTAGCGACCACCATTTATCTAGGTTGCGGCGGTAGTTCAGCTGGTTAGAATACCGGCCTGTCACGCCGGGGGTCGCGAGTTCGAGTCTCGTCCGCCGCGCCACTTTTTATACTTAAAAGCAGGTTTTTATGGCATATATTTACATAGGGATAGTTATCATCTTTGTTATCGCTCTTTTGGTTGTTGGATTTGTAATGGACAAAGAGGAAAATGAAGAAGAATCAAAAGAAGATAAATAATCCTCTAATCTTTTATCCAAAAAATTTATCAAGTTAACCTTTTTTGGGCAACTCTCAAAATTTTTTGAACAAAACTAACACTTTTTTTATTTGCTAAATAATTACTTAAGGCTGAGGTGTATATAACATTTTCAATACTTCTTTATCATTAAAAGGCATCTCTAAAAACCCTATGCACTGATAGCTTTATGAGGTTTTTCACAGACGAGGCAAACTTTCGTAGGACTAACCGGTTAATTCAAGAAAGTTTAACGAAGTATGTGGGAAACCTCATAAAGCCCAAAGGGAAGCAAGAAAAAGGGCAATCTTTCACAAGATAAATTTTCAAATTACCTATGGGTAGTCCTTCAAATTTCTCTTGCAAAATCTTACCCTTTTTCTTGCTTCTATCAGTGTATAGGGTTTTTAGAGATGCCCTTAAAGTTATTATATAAATGTTTTAAAATATTCAAATCTTTTTTGATATACTGATTTTTCTTAACTTTGTTTTTAAAGAAAGAAAACTCTTTTTTGGCATTTTTTGTATCATTTTCTATAAGATAAGCCATGCCAAGATATTCTGCTGCATAATGATGTCCTATCTTTAAAGCTTTTTTGGCATTTATTTTGGCATTTTTCACATCTCCGCCTAAAAGAAAATACCAAGAAGCTTTAGCATACATTCCATCTTTATTGATACTATTTGCATAGTTTAAACACTCTTTTTGATGACTCTTATCAAATTTATGACCGACATAATAGTCACACCTTAACATATCTCTTCCAACAGCACAGTTGCAAGCATACAAAACTCCACTTACCATAAATAAAATAGATAAATATTTTTTCATAATAATTAACCTTTAATTTTATATTGATATTAACAATCAAGTTACACAAATAGTATTGACAAAAATAAAAGACAACATAGTTGCCTTTTTGCTAGTTTCACTCCCACTCTATAGTTGCCGGTGGTTTAGAGCTTATATCATAGACTACTCTATTTATACCTTCTACTTCATTTATAATTCTTGTGCTTATTCTCTCTAGTAGATCATGCGGCAAGTGAGCAAAAGCTGCTGTCATCCCGTCAACGCTCTCTACCACTCTTACACAGACTGTATTATCATAAGTTCTATTATCTCCCATCACTCCTACACTACTTACATTTAAAAGTACTGTAAATGCTTGCCATGTTTTTTGATAATATCCACTAGCTTTTAATTCTTCTAGCATTATAACATCTGCTTGTCTTAGAAGTTCTAGGCTATCTTGTTTTACTTCGCCCATTATCCTTATAGCTAGTCCGGGTCCCGGAAACGGGTGTCTTTGTACCATCTCTTTTGGTATGCCAAGCTCAACTCCAAGCTCTCTTACCTCATCTTTAAAAAGCTCTCTTAAAGGTTCAACTAGTTCAAACTTCATCCACTCAGGTAGTCCTCCAACATTGTGATGAGACTTGATAGTTTTGCTCGGACCTTTTACTGAAACTGACTCTATAACATCAGGATAGAGTGTGCCTTGAGCTAGATATTTTATGTTGTCATGCTTTTTTGCTTCTTTTTCAAAAAGTTCTATAAAGGTATGCCCTATGATCTTTCTTTTTTCTTCGGGATCTATTACACCTTTTAATCTTTCAAGATAAATATCAGTAGCATCTATAACAATAAGCGGGATATTTAGCTTAGTTTTAAACATATTTTCTACCGATTCTCTTTCGTTCGCTCTCAATAAACCTGTATCTATAAAAACTGCTACGAGTTTATCACCTATGGCTTCATTTAAAAGTGCTGCAACTACTGAGCTATCAACCCCACCGCTTACCGCACATAAAACTTTGCCCTCACCTATCTCATTTTTTAATTTTTCTATCTGTTCTTTTGCAAAGCTTCCCATATTCCAAGTACTTTCACATCCACAGATATACTTAGCAAAATTTTTGAGCATTTTTGAGCCATACTCACTATGATGAACTTCCGGATGAAATTGAAAAGCATATACTTTTTTATCATCATTAGCTATAGCCGCATAGGGCGAATTTTCACTATGAGCTATCTTCTTAAAGCCTTTGGGTAGTTTTTCTACTCTATCTCCATGACTCATCCAAACTGTTTGCTCTTTTGGAGTATCCTTGAAAAGGGGATGTTCTTCACATATCAAAGTAGCTTTACCATATTCATGCGAGTTTGCCGGCACTACTTCTCCGCCAAAGTGTTGAACAATAAGCTGCATCCCATAGCAGATACCAAGTACAGGAATACCAAGCTCAAAAACTTTACTATCTGGATGATAGGCATCTTTAGCATAAACTGAAGCCGGACCACCTGAGAGTATAATGCCGCTTGGATTTTTAGCTTTTATCTTATCTATATCTTCATTATATGGAACTATCTGTGAATACACTCCGTTTTCTCTAAGTTTTCTAGCTATTAATTGAGTATATTGAGAACCAAAATCCAAAACTATTATCGGCACATTTTTCATCTATATCCTTTTATTTTTCTTTTGCTTTAAATTCTTAGTTTCCTAATAAATTCCAAGTATTTCAAACTGCACATACCAAATGGCAACACTTACTAAGTATCCTGCTAAAACTGTCCAGCCATATTTCATATGTGAGTTAAAAGTATAAATACCTCTTATCTTACCCATGACACCCACTCCGGCAGCACTACCAAAACTTATAAGACTTCCGCCGATACCTGCAGTCATGGTTACCAACATCCATTGACCATCATCCATAGGAGGATTGGCTTTTAAGATAGCACTCATTACCGGAACATTATCTATAATAGCTGATACAAAACCAACTCCCACATTTCCTGCTATATCACCTATAACATCATAAAGTTTTGTAACATACTCAAGATACCCTAAAAAGTGGAGTGCTCCGACAGCTGAAAGGATACCGAAAAAGAAAAAGAGAGTATCGTGTTCTACTTTTTCCATATTGATATAAACATTATATGGATCATCACAACTCTTTTTTATCTTGTATGAGTGGACTTTTAAAAGTGACAAACCAAACATCATGCCCCATGCAGGAGTAAAATGAAAAAATGTATGAGTAAATACTGCTACTAAAATAGTAAAAACACCAAGATATATGACTGTTTTTGCTCCCGGTTTTAGCTCTGGCTTATAAGTTGTATTGATATCAAAATGAGGCTGTCCCTTTGGCACAAAACGACTGAGCAAATATGCAGTTAGCCACCATCCTACAACTGCAGCCGGAAATAGTGCTAAAAAGTCTATAACAGTACCTTTTTCAGCTGTCCATGCCATCAAAGTCGTAATATCTCCAAAAGGACTCCAAGCTCCACCTGCATTTGCAGCAACTACTATATTTATAGCACCCGGAACCAAAAACTCTTTATGAGTTCTATCTATCGTAACTAAAACAGTTGAAAGTATCAAAGCAGTTGTTAAGTTATCAGCCACCGGTGATATAAAAAATGCCAAAAGTCCTGTAATCCAATATATCTTTTTATATGTATATCCTCTCGATATGAGCTTATACTTTAAAACTTCAAATACATTTCTTTCTATCATCGTTTCTATATAAGTCATAGCAACAAATAAGAAGAAGAATATCTCCGATATTTCAAGTATAAGTTTGCCTAACTCTTCATGCAAATAGTCCATCTTCATACCATGTATGGCATAATAAAGTCCTATCAACATAAACATAAAAGTACCTATAAAAAGAGCCGGTTTAGCTTTGTTCATATGATACTTTTCTTCTGAGGCTATTATATAATAACCGACAACAAATATCACTAAGCATAAGATACCGACCCAACTTCCGGTCAGATCAACTGCACCACCATGTACTCCTTCTGAAGCATTTGCAGCCATAGCTCCAAATATTCCAAATAATGCCAACAATACTTTCATGTTATTCCTTTATATAATGTGCTCCAAGAGACTTATCTCTTCTTAGTGCACTTTTTATGATCTCTTTTGAGGTTAAAAGTCTGAGTTTTAAAAGCTTTCCTATATCTTGTGATAGCATTTCATCAACTCTTTTCAATGCAACTTTTAACTCTTTTTTGCTTCTAATAATACCAACTTTTTCCCACATAATTTCTCTTAATTCATTTTTTAATGCTTTATCACCATTTTTAAAAAGTATCTCATCTTTTTCTTCAAATTTTTTGTGTGAGAAAGTTTGTTTATGACTTAGTATATCCTTTGCAGCTCTTATAGAGAAAACTAAACCCTCTAGCAATGAATTACTTGCCAATCTATTGGCTCCATGCACTCTAGTATTGGCTGCTTCACCTATGACATATAGATTTTCAAAATTTTCTACTCTAGCATTTATATCGCACTTTATACCGCCCATAAAATAGTGAAATGCAGGAGAAATAGGAACCCTATCTTCAGGAAGATTGAAGCCCAAACCTTTAAGATTGTAGTAAATAGTGGGAAACCTATGCTTAAAAAACTCTTTTTCAAAATTTTCAAACGAAAGATATACAATATCCCCTTTATGTTTTTGCTTGTAGTCAAATATAGCCCTACTGACTATATCTCTAGGACTTAGCTCTCCTCTTTTATCATAATCAAACAAAAACCTCTCACCTTTTTCATTTACTACATAAGCACCCTCACCTCTTAGCGATTCGCTCAATAACTGTTTTCTTGCTTTTTCCATACTAACAAAAACAGTAGGATGAAACTGTGTCATCTCCATATCTCTAAGTTCACATCCACATTCTAAAGCAAGACCTTGCAAGTCTGCGCTTATAGTCCTAGCATTGGTGTGATACTCATAAAGTGAGCCTATACCTCCGCTTGCAATTATAAGGTTTTTGCTATAAATATTTTTAAATTTCCCCTGATGATAAACTCTTACACCATGGACATTATTATCCTCTTTTAGTATATTAACTACCGTAGTTTTATACATCAAAGGATGAGGGTTGTTTTGCATTAAAAACAAATGTACCTCTCTGCCGGTTGCATCTCCTCCTGCGTGGAGGATACGATTGGTTGAGTGTGCAGCTTCTTTTGTATATAGAAGATGACCGTTTTCATCCTTATCAAACTTAAAACCTCTATTTATCAGCGAATCAACTGCACTTCTACCTTCACTACACAATACCTCTACAGCCTTTTTATCACAAAGCCCGGCACCTGCATTTAGAGTATCTTCGATATGAGCTTCTATATCATTTTCATCAACCGCTACACTTATACCGCCTTGTGCATAAAAAGTATTGCAATCCCATGAATTTTCTTTGCAAAGGATAAGGACTTTTTTTTCTTTGGGTAAATTTATAGCTGCATTGAGCCCGGCGATACCTGCACCTATTATCAACACATCATATATTTGCAATGTTTCTTACCTTATTAGTTTTTTCATTTTTGGAGAGATATTGATGATTTTTATCACCATTTTGATATACAGGAGCACTTTTATAACCGCAACCGCTAAAAAATATAAATAAATTTGTTATAATAATCACATGAAAAAATCTTCTAATATAATAAACCATTTAAAAAACCAACCTTTATATAGTAAACTTCAAACCGTAAAATGTTTTGAGAAGATAAGATCTCTCCTACCTCCAAGACTCTCAAATGCTATCCTTTTTATCTACATCAAAAATGATATACTTTTTTTTGTCCTCAATCATCCCGGTTATAAAATGGAATTTAATTATAATGTTAATTTAATAAAGGGAGTATTAAAAGAGTTAAAAAAAAGAGAAGTTGTGTGTAAAGATTTGGTTTTTAAAGATATAAAAACATTTGTAAGCAATAAAATCGACCTTGAAGAAAATAAAAAAGAAGTAGAAGAAAAACTAACTTATGAGGAAAGGGCTACCGGAAACTTCAAAATAAAAACTGATAATGAAAATCTAAAACAAACTTTTAAAAATATTCAAAAAATTATCAAAGATCAAATTTCGTAAAACTCACTATCTTTTCTATCTGTTACAAACATATGTCCGGGCGTATGAGTGATAGCAAAAGGTATCTTCATATCTCTTAAAACATTTTGGGGTGTTACTCCGCAAGGCCAAAAAACCGGCTCTTCATCATTTTTTATCTCAACAGAGTCTCCATAGTCAACTTTTGTTATATCTTCTATACCTATCTTTTTTGGATCACCGTGATGTATGGGTGAGCCGTGCATCTTTGGATAATGGGAAGTTACTTCATAGGCTAACTTTATAAGCTCTTTTTTTATAGGTCTCATGCTGACTACCATTTTACCTTTAAAATCTCCTACTTGATTTAACTCTATAGAGGTATTGTACATAGATACATTTTGGCAATTTTGAACATGTCTTAGAGGGATACCGGCTTCAATCAAAGAGTTTTCAAAAGTAAAACTGCACCCTATAAGAAAAAATACCAAATCCT
>JALVWI010000240.1 GCA_027038335.1 Campylobacterales bacterium
CAATAGAGTTTCTTATATTATTTTAATGCCTCTGATATTTTAGGCAACAACTTTACCCTTATCTCATCAAAAGTTTTTACAAACTCTTCATACTCTTTTCCATCAGGGTCTTCAAAACCGACATGTATCTTTTTGACAGGTTTTGGAAACATCGGACAACTCTCTTTTGCATGGTCACAAACCGTAACAACAAGGTCAAAGTCCATATCTAAAACTTCATCCAAATGTTTGGAGTGATAACTACCATCCCAGCATCCATTCTCTTCTAAGACTTTTTTTGCATTTGGATTTACTTTACCGCTTGGCTTAACTCCGGCACTACAAGCTTTTACTCCATTGATATACTTATTTATCAATGCTTCACCTATAATGCTTCTGCAGCTATTGCCGGTACACATCACCAAAACTTTTTTCATTATTTTCCTTTTAAGTTTTAAGGGGTCAGGTGATAGTAATAGTACATAAAAGTGCTATTACTATCACCTGACCCCCAATAAAACTATCAACAAAACCGGCAGGGTTATCAAAAGCCCAAATTTACTATATTGCCAAAAACCTATCTTTACTCCCTTTTTATTTAACACATGAAGCCACAAAAGTGTAGCCAAACTTCCAAAAGGAGTCATCTTTGGTCCTAAATTACATCCTATGATATTGGCGTATGCAAAAGCATGGTTTGGCATATCTTTTAGGGCTATATCCATTATCATAACCGTAGGTAGATTGTTCATTATCGCACTTAAAATCGCACTTATAAAACCTGTGCCTATGACGGCTATCTTATCTCCTCTTTTTGCTAGTTCTTGCAATATGATAGTTATATGATCAGTTAACCCTGCATTTTTAAGTCCATACACAACTATATAAAGCCCTATGCTAAACCAAACTATTTGCCATGGAGCGGTTTTTACAATAGTTAAAAAATTGACACTTTTATTGATGCTTGCAATCCATAAAAATAATATACCTCCACCCAAAGCAAAAAAACTAACAGGAATCTTATAAATATCTCCTATAATATATCCTGTTAAAAGTAGAGCTAAAAAAACCCAGCTAAAATAAAAAAGTTTTTTTGATTTTAAAACTTCATCAGGATCACTCAATAGGCTTATATCTATCTTTTTTGGTATATCTTTTCTCAAAATCAACCATAAAAATATAATGGAAGCAATTACGCTGACAATAAATGGAATTATCATATTTTTTAGATACTCTACAAACCCTATATGAAAAAAGTCTGCTGTTACTATATTGGTCAAATTTGAAAAAACAAAAGGCAAAGAGGCACTATCACTTATAAATCCGCCTGCAAGCAAAAAAGCTACGATGGTTTTTGTGTTTAACTTCAATATTTTCATTTTAGCTAAAAGTATGGGAGTTAGTATCAAAGCAGCTCCGTCATTGGCAAAAAGAGCTGAAACAAAAGAGCCTAGAAGCAAAGAGTAAACAAACATCAAATTGCCGCTACCTTTAGAGAATCTTGCCAACATCAAAGCACACCACTCAAAAAATCCTATCTCATCAAGCACCATAGAGAGTAAAATGATACCCACAAATGCCAAAGTAGCATCCCATACTATACCGGTAACTACTAAAATATCTTTAAAATCAACAACACCCAAAAGATAAGCAAGCACCGCACCTATCACAGCGGTTGTGCCTATCTGAAGCCCTTTTGGCTGCCATATCACAAATAAAAGTGTTACAAAAAAAAGAGTGCTTGCAAGTATCATTTAATTATATAGGGGTCAGGTGATAGTAATAGATTTCTCAAGATACTAGCCATTGATGCTCTATCAAAACACTC
>JALVWI010000241.1 GCA_027038335.1 Campylobacterales bacterium
TACAAACCTAAAAAGATACCGGTTTCATTAAGATTGGATAATGATATAGTTTTGTATTTTAAAAAATTAGCAAGTGAGCAAAAAGTACCCTATCAAACACTCATAAATGCTCTTTTGCGAAAAAAACTACAAGAAGTATAACAAGTTCATTGGAGAGAAATATTTGACCCTGTGGCTCAAATATTTCTCAACTCAGTCGTTGTTCGTCCCCGCTTTGCGGGAACGAACAACTATTTATTAACACACAAAATGTTGCTTAAAGAAAAAGATGTATTATAAGGCGTAGGTAACAATACTTCAAGTTCAGTTTTTCACAAATTTATACCATTTTAGTTCCAAAATTATATAAGAAATAAGCTATTTAATAACTATATTATCAAAAATAAGTAAAATATGAATGAAAATTCATTTTAAGGAGTTGACAGTGCATATACCTGATGGATACTTATCTCCTGAGACTGTTGTAGCTACTTATGCGGTTGCTTTGCCTTTGTGGGTGTATGGCTTTAAGAGATTGAAAAAAACTTTAAATGAAGAGACTTTACCGCTTATTGGGGCTTTAAGTGCTATGAGTTTTATCATCATGATGTTCAATATCCCAGTCCCCGGAAGTACTAGCGGACATGCGGTAGGAGCGGTGTTGATAGCTATACTGTTTGATCCTTGGGTTGGATTTGTATCGGTTTCGCTTGTGCTTTTGATACAGGCTTTGGTCTTTGGTGACGGTGGAGTGTCAACCTATGCGGCAAATGCTTTGTCTATGGCATTTGTGGGGTCATTTGCGGGTTATTATATGTTTAATTTGCTTAAAAAGTATAAATTTGCCCCTTTTATTGCCGGATGGTTCGGTATAGTATCATCTTCAGTTTTGACATCTCTGTTTTTGGGTATTCAGCCTCTTTTTTGGAGCGTAAACGGACATCCTTTGTATTTTCCGTTTGATTTGAAAACCACTATGATAGCATTGGTTGGCTCTCATATGCTCTTTTTTGGAGTAGTTGAAGGAGTATTTACCGCTTTGGTTTACTCGTTTTTAAATGAAAAATTAATAATGAAAAATGAAAAATTAAAAGCTTAGAGATTGTGTTAATGGAGGTTATATAATGAGACTTGATAAAAAAATTTTATATATTCTTTTTGCTATGGTTTTGCTTGTACCTTTGGGGCTCATTACTGAGTCTCCGGCATGGGGCGAGTGGGATAATGCATACTATGAAAAAGCTTTGGGTTTTATACCAAAAGGGATCGAAAATGCAAAAGGTATCAAGGCTTTTATGGCTGATTATAGCGTAAAAGGGCTTGGAAGTGTGGCTGGATATTATATAAGTGCTATTGTAGGAGCTATTTTGGTTTTTGGGATATTTTATATCATAGTAAAGGTAAAAAATAGTGCAAAACATCATTAGAATTTTATTTGTATTTATACTTTTTGCTTTGCTGTATGTAAAAAATATAAATATTTTACTTTTTATACTGCCAATACTGTGGATAGTATCATTTAAAGATTTTATAAAATTAAATAAAAAAGTTATCAAGTCTATATTTTTATTTAACTTAAGTATAACTCTCGGATATGCTCTTATGGGGTATTTAAAAGGAGTTTTTGCTTATGAGTATTTGATATATATCAATTTAAAGGTTTATCTGCTTACTTATTTTGTATTTTGGTTTTTTAGTAAAGTTGATATGATAAAATTTTTCTCTTTTTCAAAGGAGCTAAGTTATCTTTTAAGCATTTCACTCTCTCAAATCATATCTTATAAAAAAACTTATGAAGATATGAGGTTGGCTTTTAAGGCAAGGG
>JALVWI010000242.1 GCA_027038335.1 Campylobacterales bacterium
ACACTAACACCGTGAGTTGCTCCGCTAAATCTTCCGTCAGTTATCAAACCTACCGACTCTCCAAGCCCCATTCCCATGATAAGCGAAGTAGGACTTAGCATCTCTTGCATACCCGGACCACCTTTTGGACCCTCGTATCTTATAACTACAACATCTCCAGCTTTTACTTTCCCTCCTGTAATGCCCTCTATCGCCTCATCTTGAGAATCAAAACAGACAGCTTTTCCGCTAAATTTTTTCATACTAGGGATAACACCCGCTGTTTTTACCACTGATCCCTCAGTAGCTAAGTTTCCATAAAGTATAGCAAGTCCACCTACTTTACTATAAGGATTGTCAATCTTATGAATGATGTTAGTATCTGTTATGTTAGCACTCTCTATCCTTTCTCCGATAGTTTCACCTTCTATTGTCAAGTTATCAAGAGCTAACACATCATTACCTCGTTTTGTTATCTCTTTCATAACAGCACTAACTCCGCCGGCTCTGTTTATATCTTCCATATGAACAGTAGAAAGAGAAGGAGAAATTTTAGCTATATGAGAAACTTTTTTACTCATTTCATTTATTTTTGCTAAGTCAAAGTCAACTCCGGCTTCATTAGCTATGGCTAACATATGCAAAACGGTGTTAGTACTTCCGCCCATTGCCATATCTACGGCAAATGCGTTATTGACCGCTTTTTCATTTAGTATATTTCTAAATCTAAATTTTTCTGTTAACTCTTTTGATTTTGCTATTTCACAAACTCTCCTAGCAGCAACTCTTAAAAGCTCTTCTCTCTCAGGAGTTAAAGCCAAAACAGTTCCGTTTCCTTTTAGTGCTACGCCCATAGCTTCAAGTAAAGTATTCATGCTATTTGCCGTAAACATACCGCTACAGCTTCCTCCGCCCGGACATGCTACACACTCAAGCTCTACCAATTTTTCTTCACTTATTTCTCCGGCTTCAAACTGCCCCACACCTTCAAATACAGTAGCAAGATCTATAGATGTTCCATCACTTAAAGTTCCGGCTTTCATAGGACCTCCGGTAACAAATACAGTCGGAACATTCACCCTCAAAGCCCCCATAACCATACCCGGGGTTATCTTATCACAATTTGGGATACAAATCATTGCATCAAGTTTGTGAGCATTCATAACAGTTTCAACAGAGTTTGCTATGATTTCACGGCTTGGAAGAGAGTATAGCATACCTTCATGTCCCATGGCTATACCGTCATCAACTCCTATGGTATTGAACTCAAACGGCACACATCCACACTTTCTTATCTCATCTTTGATAATCTTTGAGTATTTATCCAAGAAAAAATGTCCGGGAATTATCTCTATAAAAGAGTTTGCTACACCGATAAACGGCTTATCAAAATCTTCATCTTTTACGCCTGTTGCCCTAAAAAGACTTCTATGAGGTGCTCTTTGATACCCTTTTTTGACTTCGTCACTTCTCATTTGCTATCCTTATAAAATAATTTTTAGAAGATTATAGCCAATATTGCTTTACTTTTAGCTTTTTTTTGGATATAATTTCGTTCTTAATTTTATGCGGGAATAGCTCAGTGGTAGAGCACAACCTTGCCAAGGTTGGGGTCGCGAGTTCGAACCTCGTTTCCCGCTCCATTTCTGAAAAACGGATTATTGCTTACAAAAAACAATAAAGTTTCGTTATCCGAAATGTCCAAAAAACCTAAAAACAACAAGCAGTTGTTGTTTTTTTAACGGTTTTATTTGTCTGGTGCAAACAAGTTGCACAACCGTAAATTTGGCTGAAGCACAAATTTACTTCAAGGTACCCAGAC
>JALVWI010000243.1 GCA_027038335.1 Campylobacterales bacterium
TACTTAACTCATCACGGATGTACAAGAAATGAGTATTTTGAATGGAAAGTAGATACTAAAAATTTTGGAGAAAAAGAGGGGTGTTTGTTTTATCTTCAAGGTTGTAGAGCTCCTATAACTCATGGAAGTTGCAATAAAATCTTGTGGAATGAAGTAAGCTCAAAAACAAGATCGGGAAGTCCATGTTTTGGATGTACGGAGAGTTCATTTCCAAGAGATAGAATGTTTGAGACTAAAACCTTTATGTCTATACCGGCTGACCTTCCTACGGGTGTGTCAAAAAGAGCTTATCTTACAGTTACAGGAATTGCTAAAACATTTCATATCAAAAGACTTAAAGAGAAGCTTATATGAATGAAAAATTAATAATGAAAAAGATTACTAAAGAGATTGTTGAGAAGATTGAGGGTGAGGCTCAACTGGAGCTTGAGTGGGAAGAGGGCAAAGTTTCTAGTAGTAGAGTAAAGTTTTTTAGTTACAGAGGGATGGAGGAGATTATCAAAGGCAGGTATCCTTTGGATGCTTTGGTGCTTACTCCTAGAGTTTGCGGGATTTGCGGGCATGCACAACTGATGGCTACTGTCCATGCTCTTGAAGATGTATATAGGGATTGTGGTGTAAAGCTTGAACTCTCCGATAAGGCTAAAAAACTTAGAGATTTGACACTTGATTGTGAAATCATACAAAACCATTTAAAATGGTATTTTTTTATAATTTTGCCGATACTTTACAAGATAGACGGTAGAGTTTTTCCAAAAGATAAAGCTTTTAAGGCATTAAATGCCGCAGTTACGGCAAATAAAATCATAGCAACATTTGCGGGACAATGGCCGCACAACTCTTACATGATACCCGGAGGTGTTGTTTGCGATCCTACATTTGTAGAAATTTCTTTAGCAAAAAGTTATATAGATGAAGTTATATCATTTTTTGAAGAGGAGATACTAAAAAGTGATATAGAGAGTATTATGTACATAAAAAACATAAGAACTTTGCTTAAATATGACGGCTTTTTAAAAGAGAGTATAGAGTTAATGCAAACTCATGAACTTGCCTATCTTGGACAATCTCATGATAGATTTATGGTTTTTGGCGAAAACTCTATCTTCAAAAAAGGAAAAGCTATAAGAACTATAAAAAAGGGAGTAAATCCAAAATATATCAAAGAGAAAAGTTTAGACTTTACTTATGCCAAAAATGTTACATATAACGGTAGATTTTATGAAGTTGGACCTCTTGCAAGAGCTATGGTAGTAGCCAATCCTTTAGCAAAAAGTTTGCATAGAGTTTATAAAGATTCAGTGCTCAATAGGATAGTTATGAAAGTTATGGAGATAGCATATCTTTCACATAATGTAAGAAATACTTTGGAACATATCAATATCAATGAAAAATCTTTCATAAAACCGATGGTAAGGATAGAAAATTTAGAAGGAGAGGGTGATGGATTTGCCGAAGCCGCAAGAGGCTCTTTGTATCACTCTATAAAGATAAAAAAGGGCAAAATAAATTCATACAATATCATAACTCCAACCCAATGGAATCTAGGAAATAGTACTCAAAAAAATGAACTCTCCACGATACAGCAAGCACTTTTAGGACTTAAAAATGAGGATGAAATAAGCCTTATCTTTAGAAGTTTTGATGAGTGTTCAGTATGTACTACTCATTGATACCGAAGATAGCTAACTTTGGTATAATATCTGATAAAAAACTGAAAAAAAATATTCAAATAAGATAAATATACTCTTATTTATCCAATTTATATTATAATAATATCAAATTTAATATATTAGGAGAT
>JALVWI010000244.1 GCA_027038335.1 Campylobacterales bacterium
TTTTTGATACTCTCTATGATAGCACTATTCCCATCTAGTTTTATATCATTTATGATATTTTCAACTATTTTAGTTACATTTTGCATATCCATTTTTCCACGATTTAATAATTCATCAAAATTTTCTTGAAAATTATCATCATTTATGCTAAAAATTTTCATAAACATTTCCTTTTATATCTTTGAAGCATCGATATATTGCCTTTTGTACCGCCTTGATGAATATACATAACAGGTTTTTTTATACTATTTTTTTGCAAAAATTCCATCATATACCAAAAACCGTATGGGTCATACAAAAGGTCAAATTCGATATTTAATTTTTTTTGTAATTCTATCCAAAATCTATACATTTTACAATCAAGTTTACCAAAATAGTGTTTTTTTGTATCTAAAATAGTCGGATGATAGCTTTCATCTGCTTCTAGAGTAAAAAACTGCTTTTTAAGATACTCTTTCCCTCCGACACAAGCATTTGTAAAGACTTTTGAGTTATCATTTTGTTTGATGATAGAGTTTTGAAGGTATAAAGCAGTTGTGCCGGTGCCTGAAGGTAAAAAAATATACAACTCTTTTAAATTTTGCTCTTTTTTAAAATTTATAATTTCATCAGCCAACAGACTTATGCCATACCTTGAAGTTTCACATCTTCCTCCTTCGGGTATAAAAAGTGTGTCATCTTTTTGAATAGTTTTAGAAAGGGTATTCTTCTCTTTTAATTCGTTGTATGGGCACTCTTTAAATAGTTTTAATTCCATACCGTTTTTTAAAGAGTATTTTAAATTGCCTATAGGTTCTTTTTGTAAAAAGGAGGGTAAATGCTCCGTATAGTATTTAAACTCCCATCCTTTTATTTTGCATAAAACGCTAAGAGAGTACATTGCGT
This sequence comes from Campylobacterales bacterium, assembly GCA_027038335.1. Lineage (GTDB taxonomy): Bacteria > Campylobacterota > Campylobacteria > Campylobacterales > JALSKU01 > JALSKU01. The sequence continues at coordinate 886 of JALVWI010000244.1, forward strand.
TTGATTGGTTTGAGCCGTAAGAGACTATCTTTTTTATTTGAGGAAAATCATGAATTAAAAAATAGTGAAATTTTCTAGCTTTATTGCCGGAAAATTCACTATCTAAAAGGTCATCCCTTTTTATAAATATTTTTCTATTTTGAAAAAAAACTTCATCTACGGGAGAATTTTTAATATCTGCCAATACAGTTTAAATCTCCAAAAGCAATTTTAAGTCTATCTCTCATAGACTCTTCGCCGGCTCTTAGCCACTTTCTAGGATCATAATATTTTTTATTTGGTTTATCTTCACCTTCAGGGTTTCCTATCTGAGCTTGAAGATAGTCATGATATTTTTCAACATACCCTTTGACTCCTTCCCAAAAAGCCCACTGAGTATCAGTATCTATATTCATTTTGACTACACCGTAACTTACAGCCTCTTGTATCTCTTCATGAGTTGAGCCGCTTCCGCCGTGAAAAACAAAGCTAACAGGCTTTTTAGGAGTGCCAAATTTTTCTTCTATATATTTTTGAGAATTATCAAGTATCTTTGGAGTAAGTACAACATTACCGGGCTTATAAACACCATGAACATTGCCAAAAGATGCGGCTATGGTAAATTTATCACTTATTTTGCTAAGTCTCTCATAAGCGTAAGCTACATCTTCAGGCTGGGTATAGAGTCTTGAATTGTCTATATCGCTATGATCTATACCATCTTCTTCACCGCCTGTAACTCCAAGTTCTATCTCTAAAGTCATATCTATTTTACTCATTCTTTTTAGATACTCTTCACAAGTAGCAACATTATCTTCTAAAGATTCAACTGAAAGGTCTATCATATGAGAGCTAAAAAGTGGTTTTCCAAGTCTTTTAAAATGCTGTTCACCTGCATCTAAAAGTGCATCTATCCAAGGAAGTAGTTTTC